>CAJXCK010000067.1 GCA_913051785.1 uncultured Gammaproteobacteria bacterium | reverse complement strand
AGGCTGTTGCGCCGTTGAGATAAGTTCGGCTGGTGCTTACGTTATCGATGAAGCCGTCAGACTTGTCGTACCAGGCGACCAAACGCAACGCAGAGACTCCGTCCTGAACCGGTATGTTAATGAATCCCTCCAGGGTGCTAATCCCGTCAGCACCCTCTATTCCACCATAAGAGACGTCTACCCCGCCGACAACTGCGTCAGGGTCCGGCTTTTTGGTGATGATTCGAACGGTTCCTGAGGTGGCACTTGCCCCGTAGTATGTGCCTTGAGGACCGTTTAAAACCTCAATTCTCTCTATGTCGTAGTTATGAAGATCCGCGATTCCGCCAGCGTAGGTGAGCGGTGCGTCGTCGAGATACATAGTCGCGGTAGCGGTATTACTCCTGTTTGGGTTACTGCCGTCCGCAATCCCTCGGATAAACATGAACTGAGTACCTGGCCCGGCGCTAATATACGATATCGATGGGCTTAATTTTGCTACGTCTTCAAATCGAGAGATATCAAGGTTTTCAATGGTCTCGTCGGTAATCGCTTGAATGGAGAGGGGTACATCTTGAAGGTTATTTGCTCTCCTCGTTGCGGTCACAATTACTTCTTCCATCGCTCCAGCCGATTCCTGATCTTCTGCTAGAACTACTCCTGGCAGAGACCCACACGCAAGCGATACCGCGCTCGCCAACGCGGTGCGTTTAAAAATTTCTGATGGTTTTTTGCCCGCCTCTAGCCGCGCGGACTCATTCAGTCGTTTGCTCCTCTCCACAAATGCTCTCCTATTTCCAATCTTCTCCCTGACAGAGCCTAGCACAAAAGCGCCTACCCCAAACCAGCGAATTTAAACTTTTGGTTATAAGGATATAGAAATCCTTGGTTTCCTTACAGGAAATAGATAACCAGAGCTCATTTATTAAGACCTAATCTTTGCTCTCCAGCACCTCTTTTAATGGCCCAAGCCAAGCTTCATAATTAAGCCAGTGTTCGACTCCTGACTTATAAATTGGTTGTCTCACCTGTTGTGCACTTGCCGTTCTAACCGATCGCTTGGTTTTATGAAAATCCACGCAATCTCTCTCAAAAGCCAATCCACAATAATCAAGTAAAGCTTTTACTTCATCCTCTAAGTTATTGACAACATTCTCATAATTTACTTCTTTGACCCGCCCAGGCAGAACGGTCTGCCAATGCTTCATCATGGCCCTGTATTCTTGATAGTAATTCCCCACTACTTCGAGACCGTAGCTAAATGATTGACCTCTCGCGAAGTTTTGTTTGAAAACTGAGAAACAACAGTCCATCGCGTTTCTTCTCGCATCGATGAAAACCGCGTTTGGCATAACGTGCGCTATGAACCCGATATGCGGGAAATTGTTTGGCATTTTGTCGATGAAATATGGTTTACCCGTGCGGAAAGTCTCAGTCTCCTCTAAATATCTTTTGGCAAAGTTATCAGCTATCTCAGGCCCTTCCTCACTAAAAAGGAGCTTATAACCGTCCTTTTTCGACTCAATATCGCGAGTAAAGTTGAGAATTTGAGGGAGCTCCATCGTACCTTCGACAAGAGAGTGGGAAGCCAAGATCTGTTCTAGAAGTGTTGAGCCCGCCCTTGGCATGCCTAGGATGAATATAGGGGTTGGGGATTCGTTTGCCCTCTCAACCCTCTCAGGTGGCCTCGAGAAAGCCTTCCTTATTTGTTTATTGCGCGACTTAAACTCTTCCATAGGGAACGGCTCTATTTCTGCCTTGATACTGTTGCCGCTTTGATAGTGGGAAAAAGACAGCTCATAAGCCTGATCATCTTCATAAGCCTTACCAAGGGCAAAATGAAAAGCCGCGACATCAGACCTGTTCGAGATACCCTGCCCTAACTGATGATTCATTGCCTCTATTTCTTCAGGTTTAAACCTATAAGTCTTGAGATCCGCTTTACTCCACATCGCCTCGCCGAGGCTTGGGTCGATCTTAAAAGCCTCGTCATAAGCTCTTTCGCTCGCTCCTGAATCTCCTATTGTTTTCTCGACATGCCCCAACGATAAAAGAACCCTTGGCTGCTGAGCTTTTAGTTGAAGTGCTTTAGCAAAGGCATCCCTTGCTTTTTCTGGCTCAAGTGCCCCAGCCAACACGGTACCCAGCATAGTCCAGCCATCTGCAACTTCTGGTGCAAGCTCGACGGCTCTCTCTGCCGCCTTTCTAGCCTCCTCATATTGCGCACTTTCACTATGCGCACGCGCCAAGCCTCGCCAAATTGATTCAGTATTCGGCGAAATCTTTAGAGCGTGATTCAAAAGCTTTTTTGCATCTTTGACAGCTCCAGCGTCCATGGCGACAGAGGCGAGACCGATTAGCGCATGAACGTGATCTGAAGAGCGTTTCAAAACCTCTCTGAATATTTTTTCAGCGCCAGCAGAGTCTTTATTCCCCAAGGCTTTCACTCCAGAAGAGATTTGAGCGCGAAAAGGATCCAGTTCAATTGACTTTTTGAACGACGTAACCGCATCGTCTCTTCTGCCAAGTCCTGCTTGAACATTGCCCAGCATTTGAAAAGACTCAGCCGATGGTTGTTGATCACAGGTGCGGGCCAAGACTTCGAATGCTTCTTTAAGCTTGCCGGAGAAGAACAAAGCTCGTCCGTAATCCAACCGCGCGTACAGGAAATTTGGCGCTGACCTACAAGCTTGCTCTAGAAATTCTACTGAAGCTTTATAGTCTTTTTGTCCCAAAGCAATTAGACCAAGGAGCCTGAGAGAGTTAGGCTCATCTGGTTGATTTTGGAGTATCGACTTAAGAGCATCGACCGCGGCCTTTACTCGGCCTTTTTTCAACTCATTTTCAGCATTAGCGAACTGATCTTTCACGTTCATAGACGATCTTTATGCAACATCATATCTAGCCAACTAAATATCTTTTTCACTCTGCAATCAAGACTCCGACTGATAGGGATTTTCAACCGGGCATCCTCTTTTTTTGGTACCTTAAAATCACGTTGGTTCTGGCGATTAATTTGGTTTTCCTTCAACACAAGATTTTGAGGCACATGAGGAGTTGTTTCCTTTTCTCAGTGGCTTTCTTGATCGGCGGTTGTGCTCGTAACGATCAGGCGAGCGATGCAACCAACTGCGCACTCTCCGCTGACAGAATCGGTTCATTCGTAACCATACCTGCTGGTTATGTGAAAAATAGAACGGGACTAGAAAAGGAAATTGCTTCTTTTTCGATACAGATACATGAAGTGACCAACCAACAATTTTCTGCTTTTGTTCAAGCGACAGGTTACGCCAGCGAAGCTGAGCAAGACCTCCAAAATAATCGTGATGACGCGGGATCGGGACTTTTCAAAATGCCTTCCTCAGGGATATCACAAAAGAACGAAACCCTAGCTAATGAGCCTGGCTGGACTCTATCAAAAGGCGCGACATGGTCCTCGCCAGGGGGTCCTGGAACAACGATTGCTGCTAAAGAGAACCATCCTGTTGTTCATGTTTCACTTAACGATGCCTTGGCATACGCCGACTGGGCCGGAGCGAGGTTGCCGACTGAGTTAGAGTGGCAGTACGCGGCCACCTTAGGACTCCCTGACAAGCACGATCAAGACTCAGGCGCCTACTCTCCTGACGGGGTACCCATAGCAAATACTTGGCAGGGTGTTTTTCCGTTTTTCAACACGACCAAGGATTTATTCGCTGAGTCATCACCCGTTGGATGTTTCCCTTCGGATAGGAACGGTGTTTATGATTTGATTGGAAACGTATGGGAATGGACTGATACGAGGAAAGGTGATGATAGCCACATCATCAAAGGTGGATCTTTTCTCTGTGCCGATAACTTTTGTCGGAGATTCAAACCTATCGCGCGAGAATCTCAGGAGATTGATTTCTCGACCAACCATATTGGTTTTCGTGTGATTAAAGACGGGACGACTTAAACTAAGCTTCTGTCTGCAATCAACGCGCTCTCAACGTCTGAAAAAAAGGCCCTCTGTAGATCGGCTAGCCTCGTCCTAAAACCTCCACATTGTCGCCCCAACAGTTAGCTCGACCACCGCCGTTCGCTATGAATCTAAGCATAATCTTTTCGAGATTTGCCGTCTTCTTGACCCGGGCCGTCTTGCTATGGAGTGTGACGCCATCAGCCATTTTTGGCGTTACCTTCAACAAAGTTTGCCAGGTCTTGCCTTGGTTCAGTGAAAGTTCAGCTCGACAGCTTTCATTTTCTTTAAGGCTCATCGCGGCCATTTCCATGGTGATATCAACGCCATCGAATCCCTTCAACGGTACCGTAACTTGCGCTGATCTCTTCTTGGATAGATTCAACGAGTGATTACCCGCATAAGTCGTTACCTTCGCACGCCCTCGACCCATCAGGTCCCACCCTTTCGGATCGCCATCCTCAAAGTTCTCATTAAAAAGAACTCGATCTGCGCGCTTGTCCTCTTCCGAGCGAACCGCCTGTGAAACTAGCAAGCAAATCGCAGTCAAAAAAAGAAAAAACGAATTAATTGGTTTCATATCCCCAGACCTGTACCTGACGAAACCGAAAAAAATCTAGTCACCCGCATTTTAATCCTCGTTTGAGAGAAGAAACAAACTCCTCTCGATAACGCTTACTAACGGCAGCACTCTCGATCCTTTGAAACGCGTGGCAAGCCCCAGGATATACGACTAAATCACATGCCACACCAGAACGCATGAGATTCTGAGCGTATAGGATATTCTCATCTCTAAAGAGGTCTAAGCTCGCTGTGAACATCCACGCTGGTGGCAGATCTCGAAACTCTTCCAAACGACCTGGGACCTGCGGAGCCGTTCTCTCTGCATTGCCAAGGTAGCTACTCCAACCGTATTGATTAAGCTCACGAGTCCAAACAAATTCTCCTACGAGAGGATCCCCATAGTGCTGTGAGGAGCCCGTACGATCATCCAACATAGGGTAGGTTAGTTGTTGCCAGCAGAGACCGTACTCCCCTTCATCACGAGCCTTAATCGCCAGCGCGGCAGCAAGCCCGCCGCCAGCGCTCTCACCTCCCACGCCGATTCGTTTTGGATCAACACCCAATTCCACGGCGTTCTCGTGCAACCATCCTAGTGCTGCATAACAGTCATCTAACGGCGCAGGTATCGGGTTTTCGGGTGCTAGACGATAATCGACCGACAGAATAACAATGTTCAGAATCGACGCTAAATGCGTATTCATGGGATCTGAGCCTTCAGGGCTTCCGAACAAGTAACCACCCCCATGAATGTGGAGGTATCCTGAAGCATCTTCCTGGCCATTTAATTTTCCGTAAAGCAAACACCTCACATCTGGCTGCCCGTTAACAGAAACAAAAATTTCTTTTCGATAAACACCTTTGCTCGATGGATCATTGAGCTCCGGCGCTTGATCCGCCATTACTCCGCGTATATCCGCAATCGTTTCATCGGTTAGTTTCGGCAGCAAAGGACCCTGAGCCATCTCCCTCAACTCTGGGTCCAAAAGTGCTTTTGTGTCCATGGATTATCCCCTTTAAAGCTTTTCGTAATTTACATTTAGAAAATCGGCTGAAGTCCAATCTGCCTCCGTTGGGGCCCATCCCGCGGGCGGGTCGTCCTCGGCATCACCCGCTCGAATAAACTCATTAAACTCGGAATAAAACTCTTCCTTTGTTAGCCCAGTATATTTTTTCAAGGCACCCCAAAAACCTAGATCATAGTAATTCATTGGGATATCAACCCAGACCGTTTTCCAAGAAGTAATATGGGCCAGATAAGGTACAGCTAACATTTTCCCCTGACATGAAGTCCACGTATCGTAGGTCTCTTCAAGTTCGCTCATCTGCCAATCAGCGGTGCAGTTCTCATCCTTACTACCGGGCGCGCTCATCAGCGCTCTTCTAACCTCTTTGTAAGTCCCATCGTCAGCTACGCCAGCAATGCCCCTGCTGCCAGCCTCCTCCCACGTGCTATTAGCAAACACGTCAAGACGAGAGAAATGTCTCTTGAACCATATGTTTTGATGTGCGACCGAAGCCCCCTCAATCCACCAAGTTGGCGCTTGGACAGTTGTGGAAGGGTTGTTCCTGTCCGACTGATAGTCCATTCCACGTTCCAAGGCGTGAGCGCGCTGGTAATGATGAAAATACTCGTGCGCATAGTGCAGTGAAAGTTCTATTGCTTCATCAAAATCGGTGTCGTCTCCTCCAAACGGGTCCGCAGTCCAGCTCATTGTCTCGTAACATATGGAATAAAAATTTGTGGAAGCTGTCCTTGCCTCCCCCTGGTCGTGTCCAGACAAACAACTTTGAGAGAGGTCACTAACGCTCAAAGTTTGATTCCGAATCTCATTCAGCTTATCCAAAACAGGCTTTGCCTCAGCGTCTGTGCCACCGGCATTCCAGATGACATGAATGTAATTAGGATAACCGCCTAAAGTGTTATGAAGTAAAGAGTAAACCTCTTCGCAGAATAATTTCTGTGAGGACGGCACATCTGTACCAGTGATACACAAATTCTCTGCCGGTTCTAATGAGGGGGCATTAAATTCCATTGAACGCATCTTTTCCTTCGCTTCTACAGCGAAAGCATAATTAGTGACCGAGATATTTAACTCCTGGTTTATCGTATCCTTCCCATCAGAGGCGGAAATAACAATCTCATAATTATTGTCTTGGTCCGTATCAGAAGGCGCCTCAAAATCTGGCGCTAATTTAAAAGTCAGAGAATTGCTCGCGCATCGGCTAGCATTGCAGACACCTAATTCAAAAAGCTCCTGATCCTCCCCTCCAGATATCTCTAGGGACAATGAATCATCTGCATCAGCATCGTCGATCTCTATGGTTGCGGCTTCAGATTGGTGCTCAACGATCGATATATTATCGGAGGTCTCGAAGCTGGGCAGATTATTTGACGCTGCACCTGATCCTGATCCGGAAGAACTCGTGCTGGAAGAACTGCCAGAACCAGCAGAAGAAGCTGCACTAGTCACGGCAGAGGCCGATCCTCCCGAATCCGGTGAACCACCTCCCCCACCGCCACACGCATACAGGCTCCAGAGCAAAATTGTTAATGTAGCTCTCTTGAGCATCACGCTTTTTTTTTCTGCATCATAATGCTGAATCACTAGTAATTGATGATTTATGAAGCAATCAGTCTTTCTGAAATACTGATCAGAATTTGACGTAGCTCACTTAGCTGACCTTTTGATGCTTTTGTCTTCACAGACCAAGAACTTGTCGCAGATCTCAGCGATTCAGCCAGCTGTTGAGACTTACCTTGCCTCTCTAACAGGACAACCGCTCGATCGAGTAAATTTCTTAAATCCTGCGCTTTTTCGGCGCTCACGGATTTCGACCTCGTCAACTGATCCAGATGGGCACTCGCGACAACAGGATTGGCTGGCCAGCTCACTTTAAGCTGTTGCTGCGGATTAAAGATATTCCCTTGAGAACCGAGTTTAGCTGCTGCAATCTCATTCTCACTGATATGCTCGCTGGGGAGCAATTCAAAGACGTCCAAGCCTCGAACTATCCCCGTGCCATAGATTTTACCGTCATACCAATAAGTCGACCAAAATCCACCGGACACCAGGGCCTCCTCGTCTATAGGCCCCCTATCAAAGAATGCTATTTCTTGAGGATTACCTGAATCTGTGAAGTCAAAAATCGATATGCCGCCTTGGTACCAAGCTTGTAGAAAGATGTCCCTTCCCGGAACAGGGATAATAGAACCGTTATGAGCCACGCAATTTTCCTCATCGGTTTGCGGTGCAGGCATCTTAAAGTGACTACGAAACTCCAGCTTCCCATCGACAATGTCGTAGATTGCGTCAGCTCCCCAGGTCAAAGGGTCGTGCGTTCTGCAACGTGCTCGCCCACCGCCACCCCATTCGTCCGTGAAGATAACCTTGTCTCCATCGTTATTGAATGTTGCAGAGTGCCAGTAAGCAAAACCCTTATCCAAAACATCATCAATACGCTTCGGTTTTCTTGGATCGGCAATATCAAATACGATGCCGTTTCCCGAACAGGCCCCGGCTGCAATGCCCGTCGCCGGAAACACAGTGATGTCATGGCATTGATCCGTTGCTCGAGTGTCTTGGGTTTCTCCCCCATGGTCACCGCCGCGCCATAAACCAGCTAGCACTCCTGTTTCTTCATCAGCAAATACTCCGGGGCTGTCGACTATTCTTGCGTCTCCTGGACTATCGATCGGTATCTCAATTACGTCTATGCGAAAAAGGGCTGTTCTTTGATCCCCTGCAATGTTCCCGATACACCCGGCAAGCTCCTCCTCTTCACGCACCACGGAAGTTCCTGAGTTATACACAACGATCATGCCGTTTTCGTCTGGCCCCGATACGACCGAGTGCGTATGGGAACCACGGCAAGTTTGCACCTGCCCAACCTGTCGAGGTCTTGCAATATCCGACAGATCAAAAATTCTTAACCCCCGAAACCGTTCATCGCTTATTTTTTCACTCACCCCGTCGCGGCCGCAGTCTACACGGCCTCGGGTTTGTTCGACGGACAATATGAGAAGATGTCCCACGATAGAAACATCTCCCTGGCCTCCTGGACAGATCACTGAACTGGCTAACGAGGGCATCTCATCTTCTTGTAATCGATAGACATTGAAACCGTGATAGTTCCCTACAACCAAAACGTCGTCTTTGAAGGCCATATCGGTGTTAGAGAAGCTCAGCAACGGATATCGATCATCCTCGTACTTCTCAGACTCCTCTTCATCAGAATCCTTACCCTCTTCTGAAACCAACTCGGTGGAGGCCTCCGACTCATCGGTATCTTTATCTTCCTCTTTCGGAGCGGCACGCTTAGCTAGCAGTTTTAGAGGTAGTTCCGCTGGATTGCTGGGATCATAAAACCCCGGAGGTTTTGGAAGGCTTCCCATCAGTTTTAAATTTGAGATCGCTATCTCTGCGTCCAGAAAACCTGCGCCCAGACCCGTGCGAGGATCTTCATTAAGACTCCTCGCTAGTGCACTCATACGTTCTATTTCGGTTTCCTGGTCATTCGTTAGATCATTCACGAACTCGAACATAGCTTCTTCAAAAGCAGTGCCGGAGAGATCTAACAGATCCTCAACCATCGTGATAGCACCCTTGTGATGCTTGATCATCAATTGGAGAAATGTTCTATCGAAATCGGTTCCTTTGGATGAGCTCAACTCCGACATTTGCTCCTCGGTTGCCATACCCATCTTCTTCATATCCATCATCATGGAGTGTTGAGACATCTTAGCTTCGATAGACTGCCCACGAGTCTGCAGCCAATCGGTCATGAATTCGATCTCGTCTAATTGCGATTTGTCGATCCTCGCGGCAAGGTCAACGATCTCCTCTCTATTTGTGCGCTCTTCTACTAGAGCAGCCATCTCAACCGCCTGACGATGATGTGGAATCATTCTTTGCATAAAGTCCACATCGGAACTCGAGAAGCTCGTATCCGCCAGCTGAATCGCTTCTTCTGCTGAAATTTCACGGGAATCTTGCCCAGGAGCGCCCGGCTGTAAAATTGGTATTATGGAAACTACATTGTTTCCATAGAGGCCGATCGGGGCAATAAGGCAAAAGGAACAGACAAAATACGTTGCGAAGTCCCGAAATATCAAACGAAATTTCATGCTAATCCTCCTATTATTTCAGCATCAAATATATCTGGATTATCGTTAAACAAAACAAAAAAAAAGGCCCTGTTGGGCCCTTTTTTCATCTTATGCCCGTTTAGAGCAAGTCATTTTCCATCACTTTGGTCCAGGCCGAGATGAAGTCCTTAACGAACTTAACTTTACCATCGTCGCTTGCGTAGACTTCCGCTAAGGCACGCAATTGGGAATTAGATCCAAAGGCGAGATCAACCCTTGTTGCCGACCTGATTGTTTCACCAGAAACTCGGTCGACCCCATCGAAACTGTTGCCAGTGCCATCTGGAGACCATTTGACGGACATATCGAGCAGTTTTGTGAACCATTCGTTGGTTAATTTCCCTTGCTCTATTCCGAAAAGCCCGCGATCGTCGTGACTGACACCCAAAGATCTCATCCCGCCAAGAAGAACGGTCATCTCAGGTGCGGTGAGACCCAACAAATGAGCCTTATCCAACATCATCTCCTCGGATGGTATTCCAGCGCTTTGTTGGTGATAGTTCCTGAAGCCATCAGACACAGGCTCTAGTACCGCAAACGATTCAACGTCAGTCTGTTCCTGACTGGAATCTCCTCGGCCAGGTTTGAACGGTACGACTGATCCAGAAGCTTGTTCAATCCCTACTCCGCCGCCCAACACGATGACGTCAGCAACTGACGCACCAGACGAAGCGGCAATACTCTCGTAAACAGCCAAGACCTTGTTGAGTTGCTCTGGCTTGTTCACTTCCCAGTTTCTCTGCGGCTCTAAACGAATCCTCGCTCCATTGGCTCCGCCTCTCATGTCAGTGCCGCGATAGGTCGAGGCGCTCGCCCAGGCAGTCTCTACCATCTCTTGTATGGTTAAACCACTATCTTTTATCTGCGCCTTCACCGACTCAACATCATAGCTCGCATTTCCGGCTGGAACAGGATCTTGCCATATCAGCTCCTCTGCCGGGACTTCGGGGCCAAGATAGCGTCCTTTTGGACCCATATCGCGATGAAGAAGCTTGAACCAGGCTCTCGCAAACGCGTCTGCAAACTGCTGAGGATTCTCATGAAAGCGCTTAGATATCTTGTTGTATTCCGGATCCATCTTCAGTGCCATATCCGCGGTTGTCATCATAGTTGGCACCTTAATGGAAGCATCTTCGGCGTCTGGCGCCATATCCTCTTCCTTCTGTCCTATCGCGTGCCAAATGTGAGCTCCAGCGGGGCTCTTCGTCAATTCCCACTCGTAGCCAAACAACAAGTCAAAGTAACCGTTGTCCCACGCAGTCGGGTTAGAAGTCCATGCACCCTCTATGCCACTGGTGATCGTGTCTCGCCCTTTGCCCGAGCCGAAAGAACTCATCCACCCAAAACCCATCTCTTCAATGGGTGCGCCCTCTGGCTCCGCGCCGACGTTACTTTCAGGTCCAGCACCATGAGCCTTACCAAAGGTATGCCCGCCAGCGACTAGAGCAACGGTTTCCTCGTCATTCATAGCCATACGGTAAAAGGTCTCGCGAATATCTTTCGCACTAGCTAATGGATCAGGATTGCCATCTGGACCTTGTGGATTCACATAAATCAGACCCATTTGTACTGCGCCAAGAGGACTTGCTAAATCACGCTCCCCGCTGTAGCGCTCATTCGCCAACCACTCACCTTCGTCACCCCAGTGAATATCCTCTTCGGGCGCCCAAATATCTGGCCGGCCACCACCGAACCCGAACGTTTCACCGCCCATAGATTCTATAGCGACATTTCCAGCTAATATCAGTAGATCGGCCCAGCTTATTTGCTGACCATACTTTTGCTTGATTGGCCAGAGAAGTCGCCGAGCCTTGTCCAGGTTGCCATTATCGGGCCAACTATTGAGCGGCGCGAATCTCTGCGCACCAGTACCGCCCCCGCCTCTGCCGTCTGACGTCCTGTATGTTCCGGCAGCATGCCAGGTCATTCTTATGAAAAACGCTCCGTAATGGCCATAATCAGCTGGCCACCATTCCTGAGAATCGGTCATCAAATCATTGAGATCCTTCTTAAGTGCTTGATAGTCGAGTTTCTCGAATTCTTCAGCGTAATCAAACCCTTCGTCTAACGGATCCCCTTTACTGTCGTGTTGATGCAGGATGCTGATATTGAGCTGGTTCGGCCACCAGTCCTTGTTTGATGTACCTCTTGTGTCGTTGGTACTCAAGCTGCCATGGATCACAGGGCATTTAGGTTCTGAAACGCTTGTATTCATAATTAACTTACCACCTAGTTAGAAACTCAAGCCGCCAGAGACGGCGTTTCTATAATTTTAAGTTCTCGCTTGATGGTAGTAAAGTTTTATAAATTGACACTTATTTGGACGTAAAATCACCATAAATTGGAGCATGGAAACCACGGGTTCTATCTATGTGTAGATTGATCCACTAAGTCTTCCCCCGCAAAACTTATGGTGACCTGGGTAACCTCAGAGCCGCGAACAGCCCCAATATACTCATCCCACCTGAGAGAACAAAAACCCCAAGAAAAGACCCAAATCCATCAGCAATCAAACCCCCGATGGGTGGCGAGATTACTTGCGCTACTCCAAAAGCAAGAGTCGCAGCAGAGAAAGCCGGGCCGTAATCCTCTGCAGTTGTGTTTTCTACCACATAGAGCGTTATTAGGATTGGAAGCGCACTGAAGAGGAAACCCAATAGTACTGAGGCAACCAGGACAGGTATATACACACCGGTGAGAACGATGGTAATAACCACTGGCCACATGGCGAAACACAGGGCCAAGGTATTTCTCACTCCAAATTTTTTAGAAATAGATGTGAAAAAAGGCGCGCCAAAAATCATTGCAATCCCCATCACGGTGAATGCGAGGGCAGATTCTGAGGTCGCCCAACCGCTATCGTCTTCCAGTCTTGTCGTGAAATAACCGAGAACGAGCAGATACATGAATCCAAAAATAGAATACGCAATAATGAGTGGTTTCCATCCGGTCATCTTTTTCAAAGCGTCGAGCCCGCCAAATCGACCGCCGCCCTTTGGGGCGTCTTGGAAATGCCTAACGATGAAAATAAATAAAATTAATAATATCAGTGCGATAGAGAATTTTGTTGAATAGATAGTTGACCACGCTGCATCGCCTTCAATATCTCTCAGCCATCCACTTAAAGTACTAACAAAGACAATACCCAATCCAATCCCGGAACCCAGCAACCCCACAGCTAAGTGGCGCTTATTTTCAGGCAAGGCATCGGCCGCAATAACAGGGGCAGGGATCCAAAGAAAAGCCCCACCCACGCCGGCTAGAATTAAACCGGCGGTCAATATGATTGGCCCCGACGCTATGCTTGCAAAAAACAAGCCCAGAGTAGCCATGACAAGCCCTGCCTTCATCACACTTAGCAGCCGAAGTCGACTCGTGACCCATGCAACGATTAATGTTCCGACAAGGTAAGCTGCGACATTCGCCGAACCAATGAGACCTGCGAACGTATTCGTAATACCCAAGTCATCTCTCAGAGCCGGGTATATAATTCCATAACCGAATCGGCCAAAAGCATGGCCCACAGCCCCGGCCAGGGCGACCAATGAGACGATCACCCAGCCAATCAAAAATCGCGCTCTCGGCTTATCTGTTGAATCGGTCATCTTGATGAAGCAGGCAGTTGCGGATGAATCTCCATTTGGCTTCGGTCGACCACGGATACTCGCCTAGGTGCCCGCTCGGACACCTGGTTTCTTGGTTTTCCTTCGATAAGCACCGTGGTGAACATTAACTCTCAACACACTCTCGCACGACCTCCTGATAAATCTTCCCACGCGAATTAACGACATCCAAAATATTGAGCGAGGTTGGGATATAGGCGAAACCTATTTTTAATTCAGGATGCCATTGAAAAATCGATCCGCCGAGTCCCATCCAGCCGAAGAAGCCTTCTCTTCCTTTATGAAGACCATCGTTTAGAACATCATTACCTATGCCGTCACAGCCAAAATAGTTGACTCCCCCCTGACTGAACGCTGTATCGATGAACGCCATATTTCTGGTTTCAATCCCGTCATGTAATTTTTGATGAGCCTCCTCGGATAGCACTTTTTTTCCGCCTAAACTTCCGCCGCAGGCCATCGCTGCCGCTAGTTTTGCCAAGCCTCTCGCTGTACATTTTGCCCCGGCAGAGGGGGTTTCACCTTTCGAGAATTCAGGGTCATTAAATAAGTCCATATTCATAAGGCCACTGCCCCTAATTGGGTCGGGGGCGTTGGGGCGCGAGTTTCCCGCCAAGGCCTTCCGGAAAAAGAGCGCACGCCCGATTAACTGAATTAAATTAAGCTCCATCTTTCTGCCGAACAAATTGGGCTTCAAACTCTCCAGAAACTGAAATCCTGCACCAACAGGTTTTACAGGGTTGATTCTCTCAATCTCTGTATCCGTCAGCCCGATGTAGATGTCGGCTTCGAGTTCTTTTGAAATTTCGGAGCGAATAAACTCTCCCATTGTCCTTCCCTTAGGTTCAACCCGACGAAATAATTCGTTAGCTATCCAACCCCGTGTAATCGCATGATATTCGCGCTGGTTATCTTTACCCTTACGATATTTCTGATCGTGTTTCTCGATTAGGCAACCGATTTCATTCTTCTTTAATGCCTCAGGCTGAAGATTCTGAACTGATATCGCCTGATCAAACGCAGCCAT
>CAJXCK010000066.1 GCA_913051785.1 uncultured Gammaproteobacteria bacterium | reverse complement strand
CTGATGGCTACGCAATTGAGGCCAGAGTGAATGCGGAGAAATTAGTCAGAACTGTCGATGAAATTGCGTTTCGCCCTCATCCAGGTGAGATAAAAAGTTGCATTTTTCCTTCGGAGGATGCGGTGGAGATAATCGCATCTGTCAACGAAGGCAAGGCGGTGTCCCCTTACTATGACAGCATGATCGCGCAGGTCATTGTTCACGCAGAAGATCGAAGCCGCTGCGCAAAAAAGCTGGTTGATTATCTTGAATCAGTTCGCATAGAGGGTGTCTCCACCAATATACCGTTGCTGATAAAAATTCTTAAAGATGAGATTTTTCTTGGCGGAAAATACGACACAGATTACCTACCTAATCTATTAGACAGGCTCGATGTGGGAGCTTTAATCAGCATCATGGAGTCGAGGGCTGGGGACGCTGGAGAGATGATTGACGCGAAAGCACTCGAAATAGAGGGTACAACGGAAATAAAGGTTGTTGCACCCAGTTCGGCTATATTTTACAGCACTCCCTCGCCATCTGAACCTGATTATGTCCAGGTCGGAAGTCGGATTACGACACAAGACACTTTGTGCCAGCTGGAGGCAATGAAGATTTTTACTCCGTTAAAGCTTTCGGATTTCAATACAGAAAATGAGCTTTACGACCCAGAGGCGATTTTCGAAGTCAAAAGAATCAATATAAATAGTGGCCAGCAGATAAATGCCGGCGATCTGCTGTTTGTTGTCGAAGAGTGTGGTGGTGGGCAGTCAAACTAGATAAAAGTAAATGCCTTGCAGGATGCAAAAAACGCCGATTGTCAGGATGAACACCGTGCTCACCCTGTTGAACGATTTATTGTCCCAATGATTTAGCAATTTCGTGCCCGTGGTCGTGCCGAGGTAGGCGAAAACTATCGCAGATAGAATCGTTACGGCACTTAGAGGCTCAAAACTGATAGCGACCACTAAATAGTAGACTATTCGAAGGGAATGGCTGAAAGATTGGGTAATTGCTTTGTTGGCGACAATCACTTGGCGATCCAGGCCACTATTTGAAAAAAATGAGTCGAGGACTGGCCCGCCAGCGCCCGCGAACAGATTGGCGCTGGTGACGACCGCGCCGCACCATATTGCTGTTGGTCGATGGAGTATGTTTAGACGAATACGTCGTCTCGCAAGGAAAACGGCCCATGGGGAGAACCCAACAAGAAGTAGGACGATTCCAGCATCTGGTACCCATGCGAGCATCAGTAATAAACTGAAAGCTATTCCAGCACCAATAATGTAGTGAGCGAGAAAAGACGGCCTTAAGTGCTCTCGAAGTATGAAAGCTCTGAAACTGTTCGAGCTAAGCTGAGTTATCGCATGCAGAATCATGGCGGAGGGCACTGGCAAAATATTGATGAGAATAGCCATCAATAGTGCCCCACCAGCCATGCCTACTAATCCGGAGAGCAAACTTGTAAAAAAGACTGATAGTAGAATTGCTATGTATGTCATAGATAAATGGCGGGGCTTACTTGAACAACATTAGAATAGAAGACAGTATAATTCTTTCCTAGAAAGAATGTGTTCAGGGAATGATTGAAAATTTAGAAACATTAGTGGCGCTCTCCAAGGTCGGGACAATGATGGAGGCGAGTACGGAGCTGCGGATATCTCAGTCGGCCGTGAGCAAGAGAATTGCAACGCTTGAACGATACTATGATCGCGAATTGATTGAGCGGCATGGTCGTAGAGTAGTCCTTACTCACCATGGCACTCGGTTAGTGGAGAGAGTGACGCCTCTCTTGTCGGAGTTGCGAAGTGTTTTTTTAGAGGACAACGCGCTTCGAAAAGGAAAGATAATAGTGGGTGTCTCTGAAGCGATACTATCCAGTTGGGGCCCAGACTTTTTTGGGCAGATTCGACATGCCTTGCCGGAAGTGGAGTTTCAGTTCCATGCTCAAAGATCACCCGTGGTGCTCGATCGGCTGAGGTCCGGCGAATACATGGTCGGTGTCTGCACAGGAAGTTCAGACTCTGATACGGATCTGGTCTCGGAAGTGATTCGGCAAGAGCCCATGGTGTTAATCTTGTCCGGGCTTAAAAAGAAAAAATTTGCTGTGGGCGAAACCATACCAGTGTTGACCATAGAGTCTCGTTCGGGAGCATGGACCTCCATCGAGGACACGATGCGTCAACTAAAATTGGTGAGAGTAGCATCCCTAGAGTCTTTCTTCGCTGTAGCGCAGATGGCTGTTTCTGGATTTGGACATGGTTTAGTGCCGATAGGCGTGGCCCGAACCTTGGGAGTCGAAGACAGACATCTGATTAAACTAGGAGGCACGGATACAATGCCTTCACTGACGCGCCCCGTCCGATTCGTTGCGAGGAAGTCGATGTTTGCTCAGGCGTTGGTTCGCAGCTTTTACCTGGAGGCGGCGCGCCTAGCTGCTGACATGGACGATACCTAGCTCACGTGGTCGATTCCTATCGAGGTGATCGTTGCAGATTGCGGCCAAACCTTTTACCCAGTGCGGGTTATCGTTAAGGCATGGGATCAGTGTGAGATTCTCGCCTCCTGATTTCTTGAAGAGTTCCCGGCCTTCCATTCCCAGTTCCTCAATAGTCTCTAAGTTATCCACTAAGAATGCTGGGGAGGCAATGACCAATCGCTTGATACCTTTACCTGGCAAATCTGAGAGCGTTTTGTCCGTATACGGTTTAAGCCATGAAACTGGTCCTAGTCGGGACTGGAAGCTCACTGTGTATTTTGAATCAGGTATCCCTAAAGCTTTAGCAATTCGTTTGGATGTCTCGAAGACTTGATGCCTATAACAAGTTCGCCAGGCCGGTGACTGCAAGTCACAACAATCTCTCGTGCTTAAGCAGTGACCTTTGGTTTGGTCGGCGATTTTGAGGTGTTTGTCAGGAATCCCGTGATAACTGAGAAGTAAATGATCCCACTCGGCTGGGAGATTTTCTTTAATCTGGTTAGCCCAAGGTTTTATGAAATGGTCGGAACTAAAAAATGTTGGCAGGACCTCCGCAGAAATATCGCTGGGCAGCTCACTTCTTACTTTCTCTATGGATGTCGTGACAGTTGAATCCGCATATTGAGGATAAAGAGGCACAACCAATACATGTTTAATGCCATTTTTTTTCATTCGGTGAAGGCCATCGCTGATACTAGGATTCCCATAACGCATGGCGAGTTCCACCGTCATTTTTAGCTCGGCCTGCAAAGCCCGGCAAAGTTTAGTACTACCCACCAAAAGTGGCGAACCCTCGTCTGTCCAGATGTGAGAGTAGGCTTCCGCGCTTTTCTTGGGTCGGGTGGGCAGTATGAATCCGTATACGATCAACATTCTGATGAAATAAGGGGCATTCACCACGTAAGGGTCCATCAGGAATTCCTTCAGGTACTTTCGAACGTCCGAAGTTTTTGTGGAATCTGGTGTACCGAGGTTTACGAGCAGTATCCCAGTGTCGTTGGTATCTTTATACATAAGCCGTATGTAGAAATTTAAAGCGAATAGTAAACAACTCACATGTCTCGAGTGAGTGAAAATTTTGGATTCATGGTTTTAGGCAAAAGATAACGATAGACTTTCCCTTTCTGGTAGGAGCAGGAACATTTCAGACTCTGTAGCGATCGTTGATTATGATGCTGGTAATTTAGCCAGTGTGAAGAGAGCATGCGAGCATTTGGGCTCTAATGCCTATCTTTGTAAGGACGTCGCTAGCCTGACTAAGGCGCAGAGGATAATCTTTCCTGGCGTAGGAGCGGCTGATAGTGCGATGACCAGTCTGAAGAAGTCTGGTCTGGACAATGCTTTGATCGAGGCCTATCGGCAAGGTGTTCCAATTCTGGGGATATGCTTGGGTATGCAGATTTCTCTTTCCTCCTCGGAAGAGGGCGCCACTGTGACGCTTAATATGATTCCAGGATCCGTTTGTCGCTTTTCCTTTAACAAGCCCGAACTAAAGATTCCGCATATGGGTTGGAATACTTTAAAAGTCCTAAAAGACCACCCCGTTTTAGAGAACACTGATGGGGAGTACTTTTATTTTGTGCATAGCTATTATCCGCGATTGGATTCACACGTTCATGCATATGGACAGACCACATATGAAACTGACTTTATCAGCGCGCTTGGACAAGGGAATTTCTTCGGGACTCAATTTCATCCTGAGAAAAGTGCAGAAGCGGGGCTCAGATTGATCGGAAATTTTTTGAGCTGGGATGGAAAATGTTGAGCAAACGAGTCATTGCATGTCTAGACGTGAGAGATGGTCATTTAGCTAAGAGTGTGAAATTTGTCGATACAAAGAATATTGGCGATCCCGTAGAAAAGGCCAAAGAATATTACTTGGGTGGACTAGATGAGTTGGTTTTCTACGACATAACGGCTTCCTCTGAAAAAAGGGGCATTATGTTGGAGGTGGTTGAAGCAGTAGCTGATCAGGTTTTTATTCCGCTATCGGTCGGTGGGGGTATTCGTAGTGTTGCGGACGCTACGGATCTACGACTGGCTGGAGCGGAGAAAATCAATGTAAACTCTGCTGCGATTCGAAGACCTGATTTGATAGATGAATGCGCTATGTCTATCGGCAACCAAAATGTAGTCCTCTCAATGGATGTGTTGAAATCGGCGCCTAGCTCCGGCCTGCCGAGCGGATATGAAATCGTAATCGATGGTGGACGCACAAGAACAGAGAAGGATGCTTTAGCTTGGGCTCTTGAAGGAGAGAAAAGGGGCGCGGGAGAGTTGGTTGTGAACTCGATAGATGCAGACGGTACTAAGGCAGGTTACGAAATTTGCTTAACTTCTATGATCTCCAACAGCGTCCGTATACCCGTGATCGCGTCTGGTGGTGCAGGAACCCCGGAACATTTGTCAGAAGTTTTTAGTGAAGGAAAGGCAGATGCCGCTTTGGTCGCCTCTATGCTGCATTATGGAGAATATACGATCTCAGAAATCAAAAGCCATCTCAGCGCTGATGGCCATCAAATAAGAGTTTGACGGAGAAGTAGTTTGAAGGCGATTGTTGTCGACAATGATCATCTATTCTGGAAGGAGTGTGCCGATCCCAAGTTAGGTGTGGGTGCAGTTGAAATAGCTGTAAAAGCTTCAGCCGTGAACCGTGCTGATTTAATGCAACGCAAAGGAGCCTATCCACCTCCCCCCGGCGCGAGTGAAATATTAGGTCTGGAATGTGCTGGTGAGGTCACTAGGGTAGGAGAAGGCGTTGAACGTTGTAAGCCCGGTGACCCTGTTTGCGCATTATTATCGGGAGGAGGTTACGCTGAAAAGGTCGTCGTCCCGGCGGGTCAGGTATTACCGGTTCCGGCGGGCCTGAACTATGTCGAGGCAGCGAGCCTGCCGGAAGTGTATGCGACCGCCTATTTAAATCTATATCTAGAGGGGGCGTTAAAGAGAGAGGAAAAAGTAATACTTCATGCTGGGGGAAGCGGTGTGGGAACGGCAGCTATCCAGCTATTAGCTCAAAGCGACAATCCCTGTTTCGTAACAGTCGGGAATCAGTCGAAGTTAGACTCCTGTATGAAGTTGGGTGCAGAGTCTGGTTGCATCAGGCACAGCGGCTCATTTGTAGAATCAGCTCAGGCTTGGTCGGGCTCAAATGGCGTTGACCTGATTTTGGACCCAGTCGGAGCTGAATATTTAGCTTCGAATATTGAACTCCTCAGTCAGAATGGCCGATTGGTCTTTATCGGGTTGATGGGTGGCGCGAGGGCGGAGATTAATCTTGCCGCCCTTTTAGGGAAACGACTGAAGTTGATCGGGTCGACTTTGCGGTCGCGCTCGATATCAGAAAAAGCGCAAGTAATGGATGCACTTTCAAATTGGGTATGGCCTCATCTCGAAGACGGCCTAATAAAACCGATAATCGAGGCCGTTATACCGATAGAGAACGCTCAAGATGCTCACGATCTTGTTGAATCCAACGATACCTTCGGAAAGGTAGTCTTATCAGTCGGCGTATAGGGCTTGCGCGATCTCCTTTAAATGAATTGTTGGATCTGAGCGAGTTGTTCCTGCAATTTCTCTTTCGATTTGTTCAGACTTTCAGCCTTTTCCCGTTCGGCGGAAACGACTTCCTTCGGCGCTTTAGCGACGAAATTCTCATTTTCTAGCTTCGAGACAAGCCGGGTTATTGCATCTTCATTTTGTTTGAGTTCCTTCGTGATCCTATGGATCTCAGACTCAATATCAATGAATCCCCGCAGAGGTACGAGTATTCTTAAATCGTCTATCAGTGCTAGCGCGTGGGGAGGTGCTTCCTCCGCACTCTCGAGCCATGTAATTGATTCGACGTTGGCTAGTCGCTTGATCGTCTCGTCGCCTTGTGACGCATAGTCTTTGTCAGACGCGTTACCCTCAGCAAAAAGCAACGGCACTTTTAGATTGGGCTTTATCTGCGATTCCCCTCGTATATTTCTGACAGAGCTTATGCACCTTTTGAGCCATTCAACATATTGAGTTGCTTTTTCATCTGTCCCGAAATCGCTGATTATAGGGTAGCTCTCCAGCATGATGGTTGTTGGTTTTTCGACCGATCTGAGTCTTATCTCTTGCCAAAGTGTTTCTGTCAGGAAGGGCATGACTGGATGAGCTAGTTTTAGGATGGTCTCAAACACTATTAGCATCGTCTGCTGTGTTTCTCGTCTTCGTTCGCTCGCGTTAGCGTCAGCCCAGAAATTAGGCTTTATCATTTCTATGTACCAATCACAGTATTCATGCCATGCAAACTCATAAATATGATTTGCGTAAAGGTCGAAGCGATAGTCTCCTAAGGCTTGTCGACAAGAATTGATTACATGGGATGTTCTATCTCTTATCCAGCGGTTGATCGGATCAGAGAACTCCGTCTCTAGGACAGTTTCTCCCGGGGCGAAGTCTTCAGTATTGGACAGCGCAAATTTCGCGACATTCCAAAGCTTGTTGCAAAAATTACGGTAACCTTCGATGCGGGCAACGTCGAATCGCACGTCCCTACCAGTGGTCGCAAGTGCGCAAAAAGTGAATCGAAGAGAATCGCTGCCGTATTCTACAATTCCATCTGGGAATTCTTTGATGGTCCGAGACTCAATCTTTTTCGCCATCTGAGGCTGAGTAAGATTTGTAGTCCTTTTTTTAATAAGATCTTCTAGCGAGGCCCCGTCCACAAAGTCTAAAGGGTCGAGTCCATTGCCCTTGGTCTTTGACATTTTCTGGCCTTCGCTATCTCGGACAAGTCCATGAATATAAACGTCTTTAAATGGTATTTTCTCAACCAGATTTAGAGTCATCATGATCATTCGGGCTACCCAGAAAAAGATGATGTCATGCCCGGTGATTAGCACTTGGCTTGGTAAATATGTATCTAGGTCCTTTGAAGCTCTGGGCCAGCCCATTGTCGCGATTGGCCAGAGAGATGAGGAGAACCAGGTCTCTAGGACATCGCCATCCTGGACAAGGCTGGTCTGAGAGGGAATTTTGTATTTCCGTCTTGCTGTCTCCTCATCTTCCGCAACAAAAACGTCGCCTGATTCGTCATAGAAGGCGGGGATTTGATGTCCCCACCATTGCTGCCGACTAATACACCAGTCCCTGATATCATTCATGAAGGAGAAATAGAGGTTTTCATACTGTTTCGGCACAAAGCGTATTCGGCCGTCCTTAACAGCAGTGATTGCCGGCTCGGCGAGCGGGCCGATCTTAACAAACCATTGATCGGTCAAATACGGTTCTATGATCGAATTTGATCGATCTCCTCTGGGCACCATGAGTTTGTGGTCCTCAACTTTCTCTAAGTAGTTGCCTTTTTCGAGATCGATGAGAACTCTCTCTCGCGCTTCTTCTCGGCTTAGCCCTCGGTATGTCTCTGGGACTTGATCATTAAGTGAAGCATCAGCTTCAAATATATTAATCTTCTCCAAATCATGTCTTTCTCCAACCTCGTAGTCATTGAAATCATGTGCGGGCGTTATTTTCACGCAACCAGATCCGAAATCTCGGTCAACGTATTCATCACCGATAATCGGAATCTTTCGATCACATAGCGGCAGAATTACGCTCTCACCAATGAGGTCGGCATAGCGTTTATCATCAGGGTGAACAGCTACGGCGGTATCACCGAGCATGGTCTCCGGGCGAGTCGTTGCTACTGTCAAGTGGTCTTCACCACTATTCGTTCTGACTCCGTCGGGCAGAGGATACCTTAAATGCCACAGGTATCCTTTTTCCTCGACATTTTCCACCTCCAGGTCGGAGATCGCGGATTCCAAATGTGGATCCCAATTCACAAGTCGTTTGCCTCGATATATCAAACCCTGATCAAATAGTCTGATGAATGCGGTTTTGACAGCCTCGGCGTAGCCCGGATCCATCGTAAATCGGTCGCGGGACCAATCTATACTAGACCCCATTCGGCGTATTTGATCTGAGATGATGCCACCAGATTTTTCTTTCCATTCCCAGACCTTCGAAATAAATTCATCTCTACCCAAATCATTCCGATTTTTACCTTCTTGCTCGAGCTGTCTTTCTACAAGCATTTGTGTCGCGATTCCGGCATGGTCGGTCCCCATTTGCCAGAGCGTATTTTCTCCGTCCATTCTTTTGAACCGGATTAATGTATCCATTAGTGTTTGGTTGAATGCGTGGCCCATGTGAAGGGTGCCGGTGACGTTTGGAGGCGGTATCAAAATGCAAAACGGGTTGCCCTCTCCAGACGGTTTGAAATAACCCGAGGAGTCCCACGCTTTATAAAGCGTCTCTTCAACTTTTTTTGGCTCGAATTTATTGTCCATATAACTTTGCTTCGCTGGATGAAACTTTGAATCTAATGATTAATCTTCCCAGTTTTTAATATCATGATGATTGAGCAAGAAGCCTCTCTCTCGATAGTACCGATAATGATCTCTTCCACGCGCCTTAGTATCACCCACAACTATCTCAGCAACTCTGTCGAAACGGCTGAAAAACTGTGGGATTTCTGCCGCGAAGTTTATAAGTAAGCCTGAATCAAAGACAGGTTCACTGAAACCGATGTGAATTGGAGCTTGCAGTTTGTTGTCATGGGGAGTTATCAGTTGATGCGGTAGGAAGCGCTCTTCTGGGTAGTCCCATAGCAGTTGATCCAAGTCTTTCGCGCCCTCTTCATCATCGGACTGGATATGCACGGTCATCTTACTCTCGATCGCTTTTATGCAGAGTCGACACGCAAAACGGCGAGCCGCGTCAATCTCTGAATCCTCCAAAAGATAAAAATCGACTCGCGTCACGCAGATCTCAGGTCTTCGTTACCGCGTTTGGAGATACTTGAAGAGCAGAGGCACTGGTCTTCCACTCGATCCTTTTTTTGCTCCGCTAAAGAACGCGCTTCCAGCAACGTCCAAGTGCGCCCAATCTGTGTTTTCAGCGAAACGAGATAGAAAACAGGCTGCGGTTACACTTCCGGCCTCTCGCCCCCCAACATTTGCCATATCCGCAAAATTTGAGTTTAGAGCAGATTGATATTCATCCCACAAGGGCATCCTCCAAGCTCGGTCACCCGTATTCTCGCCGGCTTCCAAAAGATCACTGGCCAGTTCATCGCTATTCGAATATAAGGCGCTGGCGTGTGATCCTAGGGCAACGATGCATGCTCCGGTCAAGGTCGCAACGTCTACGATGGATTTTGGCTTGTATCTCAGAGCGTAATTAATCGCATCACATAAGACGAGTCGCCCTTCAGCATCAGTATTCAATATCTCCACTGTCTTGCCCGAGCTTGTGGTGACTATGTCACCAGGCCTGGTGGCCCGACCACTCGGCATATTCTCTGCGGCCGCAACGATCGTCACCAAGTTTATTGGGAGTTTGGCAGAGATCACCGCCCTGGTGACGCCTAGGACGGCTGCGGCACCACACATATCGAACTTCATTTCATCCATTCCTGGCGGCGGTTTTAATGAGATTCCACCGGTATCAAACGTGATGCCCTTTCCAACTAAAACGGTGGGTGCGGCGCCTTTTTTTCCGCCAGAATATTCAATTATGATCATTCTCCCCTGAGCATCACTTCCCTTTGATACGGCCATAAAGGCGCCCATACCCAGACTCGTCATTTTTCTTTCATCTAGCTGACTAACCTTGACCTTTTCGCCCTTCAGAAGTCGTCTAGTTTCTGAGAGCAAGTAATCGGGATTGCAAATATTTGGCGGCTGATTGCCGAGATCCTTGGCGAAAGCCAATCCCTCATCTAAAGCGTTCCCGCATTTGATGGTTTTCGCTAGCCCGCGTTTTTCGAGCGCATCGACATAAAAAACTGCGGACTTAAGCTGAAATTTTTTCGACGCTTTGCTCTTGTATTGGTTAAATTGGTAGGAGCTGTGGCTGAGACTGGCCATCGCAGATTCTACTAGCCAGTCTGTATTTACCCCTTTAACTTTGAAACTAGTCACGTCAATTGCCGCGCTTGGTATGGAAAGTCCGACGAGTGCCTGCGAGGCAGTGGTTATCGCTTTTCGGTAATCTGCTGCCTCTATTTTGTCCAGGCCGCCGAGAATGAGAATTCGCTCAACTCGGCCTGCAAGCTGGACAAAAATCTGCTTGCCTTTCGTGTCCTCAAAGTCCCGGCATGCCTGATTTAGCGTTTTTGTCTCTCCTGTGTTTTTGCAAACGCGTTTGGCAGTCTTTAGCGATGTAACAAGGCAAGGAGTCTTTGCGTCTAATAGGGACTGGTCAGAGACAGTGAATTTCATTGGTTACCTCAAAGTGGTGGCGATTTTGGTTGAGAGTCAGTTTAGTCGATTTGTAAATTTCGAGCACGTGGCATTAAAAAAGCTAACGATTATTCTCTAAGTAAACAACAAATGTCTGACTCAAATAGTCAGGCAAAGCTTGTTCACTCTTACTTACATAAAACCATAAATAGCCAATGCCGAAACACAAGAGCGAGGGTGGCGCAGTCAAAAGACGAATCACGACGTTCTTGACTGTTGGAGATCTACCTTCAGCATTTACGAGCCTTATTCTCCATGCCCTCATACCAAGGGTTTCGCCATGTCTTATCCAGCAAAAGGCATAGAAAACAGCCATCTCAAGAGCTAATACCGTTGTGAGCGCTGGTCCTGTCACCGCCTCTCCTTGAATTGGGAACCAGACAAAACAAGTCAGGATCCAAATTGCCAGCATCAAAAACCAGTCATAAAGAAGGGCCCCAAGGCGGCGTCCCAGGCCAGCAATTTTCGCTTGCATCTTCTCGTCCAATTTTGGCTGCTGCTATGAAAAATTCAGCTTCAAAAATAAGCAACGTGATCTGATAGCCGCACCTCTCGGCCACAAAAGTCTTGCTTGGTCATTTCTTCCATGATTTCCGGCTCTTTTGACACCCCCCATGCCCTTCGCCCATCTGGTAATCGCGCCGCCACGAAAGCTTTTTGTTCGCCTGGCCCATACGCTACTGTGTAACTTTCGACGTGGGCTTCGCCCGAGTGTTCGAGCACCACGTCGCGTTTGAAAGTTTTGTCGACTTCGGATTGTAGGTCCTCGTGGGCAAAGGGTTTGGATGGAGGTTCTGTTGAATAGACTCCGAACGCGTGTTTTGTGATGTAACCTCCATTTGCGGTAATAAGCCCTTTCTCTCCAGGTTTCTCTCGAAGAAGTTCTGCCATGCGCACGATCGAGTGCATGACGTAGTTGTTTAGTGGTCCCCCGGCCCAAGTAAGCCCTCCTGTAACGGTCAGAGGCTTAGACATGTCGAGCCCTAATTCTCTGGCCGCAACTTGCACGGCAACGGGAAAACAACTGTAGACATCGACCATATCCAGGTCGGTGGGTTCCAGATTCACCATTTCCAGGCATCTGTTTCCAGCCATCCTGATGGCCGGTGAGCTATACCAGTTGTCTCGATTCGAAAGGTAGTAATGATCATTAGCATTGGTCCCTGCCCAAGGGTAGATCCATTTTTCTTCGCTCACACCGAGGGATTTTGCTTTTTCTTCAGAGCAAAGAATCAGAGCAGCTGCTTGATCAACATTGTTGTTGGAATTCATGAATTTTGGATATGGAAAAGATACGGGTCTATTTACGTCTGAGGGGGTCCTAATTTCCTCTGCGGTTTTGAACTCCTTTATCCAGGCGTTGGGGTTCTGAGAGGCAACCCTGCTAAAACCCGACCAAAGCTCCGAGATGTGCTCGATGTGCTCCTGAACACCCAGTCCCATTTCATGTCTGAGGGCTAATTCCATGATGGGGTAAACCGCTATTGGTCTGCCCAGCCTGACTGCTATCTCCGCCTCGTGACGCATATCTTTTTCTACACCAATGCGCCTATCTGGTTCGCCGGGCAGGTCGGCCCAGCCCAAGTCTTTTTTCGCCTTCGCCGCCTTGGCCTCGGTGTTGCCGCACTCGGCTCCGGTTATCGCGATGATTTCTTTTGAACCATTTTGGATGTCGAGAGCACTGAGCGTTACCATATGTTGAACGAAATTCCCCCCGAAAGGCGAGAGAACCGTTTCGGCATTTGCAGACCCGATTGCCTCAGCAACTGCTCTGCCTGGGTTTTTGTAAGGCCAATTACCCTGAATGACTCTCACTGAATCGATGCCAATTTGGTCGGTCAGTCCAGCGTCCTGTTTCGCTTGATGAACGGCATCAATCATCAGCTCGAACGGTTCTTTAGCTTCTGTCAGTTCATTTATGCGTTGCTCTATGTGACTGATGCCGATCAGGACTGGCACATGATTTGTCATTTATCACTCCTCTGGATGCGTCGGTTTCTTAGCCCTTGCTTTAAATTATCCACGGAAAAAGACTGACGCGAAAGGATTGTTCGTAAGGAATCATTTACTGAAGACAAGAAATTGACGGCAACTCAGTTATTTTTTCTCGGTCAATATTCTGGGGAAATTCCCACTTCAAGTTAAAAGGAAAAAATGAAGACCGGTCTAGAAGCGAAAGCATGGAAAGTACTTACTCGGCCCCTTAAAAAAAAGATCTCGGATGAAGCGAACGCGGTATTGTTGCTGACCACGTTAGCTCGAGGAGCGTCAGCAGATACAAACGTTTCTGTTTTAGAGTTGAAAAAAGTTCAGGAGATCATGAAAAAGGAAACAGGTCTCGAAGCGATTTCGTCTGATGTTTATATCGCCTCTAAATCCCAACTGTTCGAAAAAGTACCATTGGAGAAGTCTGTATACAGATGGAGCAAATCAATGCCATCTGGCCGAAGGCATTCCCTAGCGGTCGAGATAGCAGAAGTCTGCAAAGCGGACGGGGAGTTTAATGATATGGAGGCTGCATATTTCAACGCGATGGCAAAGTCATTGAGGCTTACTCCCTCCCAGCTGATCTCGGTTGCCGCCTAGAGAGGACAACAGATTAGAAGAAATTTCGGGACGAAGTCCCTGACAGTCAGTTAGCTGAGAACAGATAAAAGAGGTGATCGGCAGACAGCTTGTTTTTAAATTTTTATTGCTGTGGCTGGTGAAAGGGGATCACAGAGAAAAAAATTCTCCGCAGATAGTATACTCTCGGAATAATTTAGGGACGCAATAGGGGAAGGGGATGTTGCGACTACTAGAAAGTTTTCTCATCTACTCGCTCGCCGCTATTTGCATAAGTTGTGGCGGCGGAGGTGGTTCCGGTGCTCCATCCTCCCAGGGGGCCAGCAGCTCCGGGCAAGGAAATGCTTCGATCACCCAAAGTCAAACGAGTTCATCAAGCTCATTGATTGAGGGCTGCTCAGTGTCAGTTTCTAATGAAGTAGAATTGACTTGGCCGACCTCGGATTGGGAACAAGGGCTGCCTGAGTTGAACGGTTTTTGCCCTAGTAAACTAGAGAATGCTCTGGATTACGCCTTCGCTGAGGGCAACGAGACAGGGGCCGTACTGATAGTCAAGAATGGGAAGTTGATTGCCGAGCGTTATTCGCAGGACCGTACTGCTGACGATCTGGTCACAAGCTGGTCGGTTGCCAAAAGCTTCACCAGTGCGTTGGTCGGTGCAGCCTTAGATGAAGGATATTTGATTGGGCTGGACCAGGAGTTAGGGGATTTCTTTAACGAGTGGCGTGACACAGGTAAAGCGGAAATCACTTTGGAGCAGCTGCTCACCGTTAAAACGGGCCTCGAGTTGTTGAAGGATGATAATGGAGATGGGATTCCGGATGGGGATGATCTTTACAATTCAGAGGATCAAGTAGGTATTTCGCTATCAAGGTCTATTGTTGGTGCTCCGGGCAGTCGCAACTATCTTTACTCGAATTCAGACGTAATGTTGGCTGGCGAGTTGGTGAAACAGGCAACCGGCGTGTCCGTATCCGATTATCTCAATACGGGTTTGGGGGAGAAAATCGGTTTCGTCGGAGAGTGGTGGGCCGATGCGCAATCCAATGTGATGTCCTATTGTTGCCTAGATTCTACGCCTCGTTCTTTTGCAAGGTTTGGGCTTCTCTTCGCTCGTAATGGATTGTGGATCGCTGATCAGGTATTGAGCGAAGACTGGATCAGGCACAGCACTCAACCAGCAAAATTCGATGAGTATGGATATTTCTGGTGGCCTGCCGGAAAAAACGGATTTTCCGCATTGGGTGTGATGGGTCAAATAATCAGTGTGTTTCCAGGTGACGATTTAGTCATTCTTAGATTTAGCAAATATCAGCGAATGGGAGATGGACGCGCTGTTCGAGAGAGTAGTAATTATCACCAGA
>CAJXCK010000065.1 GCA_913051785.1 uncultured Gammaproteobacteria bacterium | reverse complement strand
TCAATGTCTCAACATCAGCTGCCATAGTTGAATCAGTACATAAATGCTGGGCATCTTTGTGGACACCTCAGGCAATAAGTTACAGACATCAAAATGGAATAGATCAGTCGAGTGTCGCCATGGCGGTAGTCGTCCAGGAAATGATTCCTTCCGAAGTATCGGGCATCTTATTCACAGCCAATCCATCCTCCGGAGAGAGATCGCAAATAATATTGAATTCCAGTTTTGGGCTCGGGGAAGCGGTCGTCAGCGGACAGGTAACTCCAGATACTTTCATCGTCGATCGCCAAACTCTTAATGTCATAGAAAAAATCCTGGGGCCCAAGGAACAGAAAATAGTGTCGGAGGATGGGCAAGGCGTTCGTATAGAGAGCACGAATACCGAAGAACAAGCTCAATCCTCACTCAGTGATAAGCAAATACAAGAATTGGTAAAAACCTCACTCCAAATTGAATCTATCTATGGTGGACAACCGCAAGACATCGAGTGGGCTTTTTGTAATGATAAACTTCATCTTTTGCAGTCAAGACCAATTACGAACCTGCCGGTCCAACCAATAGAGGTGGAATGGAAACCAACTCCTCCCGCGCGATTTGTCAGCAGGAGACAAATAGTTGAGAACATGCCTGAACCTATCTGCCCTCTTTTTGAAGAACTCTATCTAACAAGAGGGTTAGAAGCACCGAGGAAAAAGAGTCTGATGGCCGGCGGCGGTCCAATGTTTGTAACCGTAAACGGTTACGCGTACCAACGTTTTGATTGGCCTGGAATAATCAAGGAAGCAGAAGAGAGAAAAAAACGAAAAGAGGATGTTCGCCGCATATCTGAGGAGGAAATCGAGGCTGAAGAATACAAAGCCTTTGCAAAAGAGCTTGCCGAACAGATGGCGAACGCGCGGACGGCAGCGATCGACGACATACCGCTTTTCAAAGATTCATTAGATCAAACTGATAGATCCGACTTCGAAAGCTGGTATGAGGCGCAGAAAGAAAACGATATTGATTCTCTTATCACGATGCCCAAGAGCGATAACTCAACATATGTCGCTTTCAATAATACTCGTCAAAATGATGGGCAGTTAAAGTGGTGGTACGAGAAAGCTGAGCCGCGACTGCGATCAGCTACATCTAAGTGGAGAGACCTAGAAATATCCAACGCGAATGACGAGGAGTTACTCGCTGGTATCACGGAGCTTGGTATCGAGGAAGGTTATTACTGGTCGAGTGGATCTGGGCATACATTTGGGGTAGCGAAATCAACAGATGATCAACTTCAAGCGTTCTTAAGGGAAACTCTTCCGGATCATAATTTCATTAGCGGACAATTCCTCACTGGCATTAAGTCAAAAACCATGGATGCGAATGCCCACCTTTTCGAGATATCTCAGCTCATCAGGAAGGCCCCTAGTCTCGTGTACCAGGTTTTGGCGACGCCATCTATTTTCCTTATGGACAAGCTGCGCAATGACCCAGCTGCAAACGAAGCCACGAAGGCGATAGACGATTATCTGCAACTTTATGGCCATCAGGGTTATAGCATGGATTTTATTGCGCCAACTCAGATAGAGGAGCCCTCTGCTTTGTTCGCAACGCTTAAAGGCATGGTTCGCGACGACAAATATCATCCAGACAATCAAGCTAAAAAAACAGCCCGAATCCGTCAGGAGAAAATGCGGGAAATTTCAAACATCTTGAATGGTCTTGAATACTGGCAATTTCGATTTCGGCTATGGCTTGCCCTGAAATACAACTTCATTCGAGAAGAGGTCGCTTTTTTATTTGGATTTTCATGGTCCGTATTGCGGCCTATGGCTTTTGAACTCGGCGGGCGGCTTGTTAAAGCTGGCATCTATTATCAACCAGACGATATCTTCTTCATGAGAACGAGTGAAATTGAACAAGGCATAGAAGATAGAAAGATGGAAAAGCGAGATTCTTCTCTTGGACAGCTTGCTAGCGAGCGCAGAGAGCTGAGAGAAGCGAGGAAGGCACACCATCCGCCGGGCACTCTTCCTCCGGAAGCAAGTGAGATTGACGCACTCGCATTCAAAGAAACGCAAATCAAAAACGATGATGCCGATGACACGATGAGAGGCTTCCCCGTAAGCTCCGGAAAAATAACAGCCAAGGCGAGTGTCATATTGGGACCGACGGAATTCGACAATATGGAACCAGGGACCATTCTGGTTAGTCCTTTAACGACCCCAGCTTGGACACAACTATTCGCTCATGCAGTGGGGCTTGTGACCGACGTGGGAAGCATTCTGGCTCACGGATCCATTGTCGCCAGAGAGTACGGGATCCCCGCAGTGCTGGGGGTTGGCAACGGGACAAAGCGCATACGGCATGGGCAAACGATCACAATCGATGGAGATAGAGGTATTGTTGAGATCCACGAGAAATCTTAACGAGCGAACTAATCGAAAACGTGACAGCTCCTCAGCAAAGCACTTAGTAAGCGAATGAGCTAACTAAAAACGGATAGAACTTCTTCTTCGACCCGCTGCCAGGCGCTCGGCTTCGCTGGGATAGCGCAAAGCATTATTTCCTGCGCACCAGCTTCAATATACTCGCCCAAGGTGTCTTGGATCATTGTCGTAGTTCCCCAGCAGTACCAAGGTTGACCCTGCGCCTCCCGGAAATCATTCTCCGATTCAAAAAGGCGAAAAGGCAAGCAAACGCTGCGTTTCACCTCTGATGGGTCCCTCCCGACAGACTCACAATGTTCCTCTACAACCTTACTCTTATGTTTAAACACATCCACTCCGCCGGGATGCCAAAAATCCAGATTAAATTGATCTCCAAATTTGGCACATGTCCGCAGTGTTCGTTTCTCTCCGTTCCCTCCAATTAGTATGGGTATGTGAGGGCTTTGGGTTGATCCAGGGGTCAATGGAGCCTCATCTAACTTATAAAAATTACCATCAAAAGATACGTACTCGTCCTGTGCTTTAGTAAAGAGAAGCCGTATTAATTCGGCGGCTTCCTCTAATCTGTCACTTCTCTCTTTTAACGGAGGGAACTCCCAACCATATGCCAGGTGTTCTCGTTCATACCAAGCAGCTCCCAAACCAAGAACCATGCGCCCACCGGTTACATGATCCAATGAGGCACACATCTTTGCTAACAACGCTGGATTTCGGTAGGTGTTACCGGTTGCAAGAATCCCGAGCTTAGCTCTGCTCGTTATTGATGCAATAGCAGATAAAATAGTCCAGGCTTCTAGAGCGTGCCCATGCCCAGCATCGGGATTGCCCGGGGGCATAAAATGATCCGGGAACCAAATACTGCTCCATCTACCCGCATCTAACGCCTCGACTGTTTCCCTAATATTAGGCCAATAATTCGTCCCGTAGAGACCCAACTGCGCTCCAAATTCCATAAAACCTCCCTCTTTATATTTCTAATCACCCTGGTCAATTCATTCCCCTACAAAACCTTCTAGAAAACCGCGAGGAACACGAGGCGTAGCACCTGGTTTTGAACAAACAAAACTACCTAATCCGTTCGCTACCCTACTCATTCGACTCAGACTCCAATTCCTTAGATATCCGATTACCATTACAGCAGAGAAGGCGTCTCCAGCACCAACGGTGTCCACGACCTCTACTTCACATGCAGCTTCAACATACTTATCTTCTCGGGACATTAACACAGAGCCTCGCTCACCCAAGGTCAATGCCACTAAATTGATTTCAAATCGTTTAATGAGATCATCCACGATTGCCTCATCTGAACCACTCACTGGAGAGAGCTTCGATAGCACTCCCAGTTCCTCTTCGTTAAGTTTTACGATATCTGATTGAATTAACGACTGGGAAATGACCTTCGTCGAATAAAAATCTTGTCTGAGATTCAGATCGAAAAACTTCACGCATTCACGCTTTGTCGCCGAAAGCATCTTCATCGTTTCGAGGTGCGCTTTCTCCGTTCTTTGACCTAACGTTCCGAAACAGATGGCGTCCAAAGATTGGAAAAAAGCATATGAATTCGATTCGTAACACACTTTGTCCCATGCGACGTTCTCTTTAATTTCGTATTTCGCATCTCCATTAGAATCAAGGGATACAGACGAAATCCCGGTTTCCATGCCATCAATAACAACGCAATGCTCTAGATTCACGTCCAGCGCTGTGAGGTGCTGTAACGCGTGCTGGCCTCTTTGATCTGAGCCGAGCGCGCTTACCAAATAGCTACGCTCTCCCAACATACTGCAATGAGATACAAAATTCGCTGGTGCCCCGCCAAACTCTTCGTTATGTTGAAAAACATCCCAAAGAGCTTCCCCAACTCCGGCGATACTTAGTTGTTGCGCTACCATAGTAGTGGGATTTTCCAGACGATTAGGAGACTGGCTCGACAGTCACCTTATTGGTTGCGCTTCTCCCTTCTTCAATCACTATCCCTACCGCACCGCCCTTTAAAGTCGAGTCAGTAGCTTCTAAAACCTGAGCTCCATTAATCGACGCCGTCAACTGATCCCCCTTCGCAGTTAAAGACATATTGAGGGTTTCACCAAATGACCAGTCAAAAGAAGCCTCGGCGAGTACTGTCTCGTCGTGATTTTTTCGGATTAATTGAACAGCGCCTTCCGCAGTAACCAGCAAGCCATAGAAACGCGTTAGACCTTGCGTTCTTATGGCAAGACCAGCTCGTTTCGCCAAGTGCGGTGTAACATCAGCATGAACTGTATAGTCCTGCCAGTCCTGCGTGCCTTGGCTGATCATTCCCAAACCATCATTTTGAATCACTCGGAACATTTCTGACCAACCTACTAATTCATCAACAGCGTTTACCCACGCTTTTCGCCACATGGTGCCTTTATGTTTTGGTCGTTCTGCAGCGAATTTCGGTGCACCACTCCACTTAATAAAGTCGAGAATGAGCGATGAATCTTTGTGAAAGACGATACCTAGTTCAAATATCGGCCCTGGTGAATTCGGCACCTGGAGTGTTGTAGTACCAGATATCTCTAGGGGAACCTCGATATAACCAACTTCATCATCTTCTCCGTAGTAGGCGAAATAAACTGATGCATCAGAGCCGTTTGCTCCAACCTCGACGGTTTGACCAGGGAAAAGACGGGGAGACGCTAAAAGCGCATAGCCTCGCTTCTCAAAACGCTCACCGATTTCTTTTGAGGGAATAAATACTGGTGAACCGATTCGGGAATCCTGTTTGGCCACCAACTTCAAAACTCTGGAATCTTCAAGCTCGACATTTGATATCTCACCCTCGCCCATTTGAACCTGAAAACCTTGAACAGATCCTGGAAAGGTAAAGTGAAATTGTGCGCCATTCTTGGGACGAAATGCTGCTTCACCAGATAAGGCATGTCCCATATCAATAATGTGGCCAGCTTCCCTAACACAGTCACTAATACCTCTGTCACCATCGGCGGTCGGAACATACAAGCGGTCAGCTACAGGACCTCTCCAGTCAAGTCCTTTGTTCATCCCTGCGTCTATTCCCTCAACTCCTACCAATATCCCCATTAGGCAGCCTACATTCCCCGAGTTACAGTCGGTATCCCAACCGCAAGTATTAACAATCTTGAGTGTTTCCGAGAAGTCGCCTTCCCCATGGAGTAGTGAGTGAATTATTAGGCCGTGATTAGGTACCATATGGCAATTACCGCCATATTTATCGTATCCATAAGTCGCGGCTAAGAGTTCTCTTGTGACTCGCCAGTCACTCTCTTTCGCGTGCCACTCTCTCAAATCACTAATCATACGGGCGATGACAGAATCCGATGGGATGTATGACAGTCCTAGATCAATAAGCTTCTGGATATCTCTCTCAACGAAGGCCATAGACTCCATAGCGGTCAGCACCTTAGCGCCGTATACAGCTTCTCCGTCATGACTTACTCGCGCAGCGGCCTCAGCAAACCTAACCGCCTGATCTGGGTCGCCAGGAGATACCATCGCCCATCCGTCGATGAAGATCTGCGCACCAATCTGCTCGGCCACAACCTTACCGTTCAACTCCATTGATCCACTTCTGGGCGCGTCAATACCGTTCACGAGCCTAATATATGCCGTGTGTTCCGTGGAGTTTCCCAACCCACCCCACCAAAGAATCGTCTTCTCTCGAATAAGGTAATTTAACCAACTCTGTCCGATTTCCCTCGCAGTCAAATCTGGATTATTCCCATGATCCTCCAAAGCCCGCAGAAACGTGAAAGTTCCGGTAATGTCGTCATCGGTGACTATCAACGGCACATCTAATTTATCGTGCACATAATAATCAATGTCTCCGAGTTGCTTTTGAATATACTCGTAAGGCCAACCTTCAAAAGGTCTTCCCAAATAAACACCGATTACCTTGCCCAATACACCAGCATAAACGCGGTCTTTGTAATCTTGAGTTAATTGAGCCATCTTCCCCCCATTATTTCCTAGTCTTCGTAAACGAAAATCGCTTCTTGATATTAATTCAGAACGCTAAAACAAAAAACGGAGATGTCATTGCAGCTATCAAAACTGCGGCACCTCCGCCTCTGCTTCTTTGAAGGCTTGCGCCAGCAAGCCCCCATTCTTAAGGTCTACGTAAACTTCCTATATGGATGGTCTGTATCTAATCGTGAGACCCATCTCCCTGTGATTCGTAGGCATCCCTAGGAATACCTGCTCACCGAGACCACTGACTGCTGTGAACTCGTTCAAGCCAATCTTGTCGAATACATTATTGACAAAAAGCGTTGCAGAAATTGTTTCATCAGCCGAGGTCCATATGGCCGACGCATCAACCCTGTGATAACCATCAACCTTGTAAAGGTCGATATTGGCTATTGTCGGATATTGATACCCCGTAAATGAATAAGTGGTTAACAACGATAAAGAGCCGATATCAGCATCGAGTGCAATATCGTATACACCGGTTGCTGCAAACTTATGGTTGGGTTGGCTAGGAAGTTGATTACCCGTCTGGTCCATCGGCTGCGTATAGTAGCTCTGCACAGGCTCTCCGGTATCAAAGTCAATATGATCCCATAACGCGTAACCCGCATCAGGATCACCACGAACTACCGACTCATGAGGGCCTATCTCTGAATCCTGGTAGGCATAGAAGCCCATGAACCTGAGATTATCTGTCATCGCATAGTTGTACTCGACCTCGAGACCCCAAATAGTCGTTCCTGGAACGTTCGCGGTATATTCAGGAAGCGGAGAAGGTTCCCATATACCTACCGTTGAATCCCCTGTGAGAGGCTGCAAAGCTGACAAATGAAAGCCATCGTAATCCATGAAGAACGCTCCAACCGCCAACTGAAGACGCCCGTCCAAATAAGTGCCCTTGCTTCCAAGTTCGTAGTTATCTAGTTCAACTGCATCTACTACAGGATCTATACCGCCTGTTCCAGTCGATAACAGATTGAACTGACCGGCTTTATGGCCTGTGGAAAAACGTGCGTACAAAAGATTATTACCGTCTGTCGTATATTCTGCAGTCAACTGGCCTACGACAGCGTCCCAAGTATTCGGCTTGTCAAAACCACCGTCTTGATATCCTACAGTGACGAGAGCTCCACCGAAGCTAAGAGTGTAATCACCACCTTGTCCCAATGGCCCCTGATACTTCCAGTCCTCAAGTGTTCGTATTCCAGCTGAGACCGCCCACTTGTCGTTTATCTCATAATCCGCATTCAAAAATATTGCTTCCGATTCCTGTTGAGCAGATGTTTGATAGTTAACGATTCTGGTATGTTCATCGCCCTCCGGACACCACCAATAGGATTGACCATTGGCTTTTGCCTCAACAGGATCTATGTAGTAACCGAAGGCATCTCTTAGACCTGTCTCAAGAAACTCCTGGCAACTAGAGACCGGCAAGAAACCAAAAACTGGAGAAGATTCCTGCGCCCAATAATCCGCCGTACCGTATCTGAAATCGGCCGTCGTTTCATTTCTAACGATCGCCCAGTAGCTATCATTTTCATACTGAAAATAGCCCGCGATCACAGTTAATCGCTCGTTAACGTCAGCCGTGACTAATAATTCATGAGAGGTCTCTTCATACTGATAGGGAAGCTCATAAAAACGATCTCTTAACCGAGCCCCACCGTCTGAAGCGATCGTATGATCTCCACCGGCAACCGCATATCGATTCATATAGTCAGCATCTTTCACATTCATCTGATTCGTATCTCTGTCATTGAATGTGTACTTGACTGTAATCGTATCGGTCAGATCATATTGGGCATAAAAATTAATACCCTCTGAACTGCTATCTTCGTACCCCAAATAATTTAGCGCAACCATATTGGAAATCTCACCATTTCCACAATGCATGTACGGTCGGCCAACCGGGCAATCAGCCGGCCCAGCAGGATTTTGGGTCGCGTATAAATGCGCGACGTTCTCAATTTCAGCCAAGTTAGGCGGTGGAGTCCCGATAGAATAAGCACCCGCCTGAACAAAGTTCTCGTCCGTTGTATTTAAGTTAGCCAATTGAACAAGAGAACGAGGAACACCCGTATCTTGCACGTAGGAATAACGTAGGTTCGAGTCGAAACGGTCAGTCTTGAACCTCAATTGACCGGCATAAAACTGATGATCAGGCTTTGCGTGATCTGGACCAATACCCACGTTCTCTTGATATCCGTCTCCAGTATAAACGCCTCCGGTCAGCCTGAAACTTAAATTCCCCATCAAGGGGCCCCCGATCGCTGCGTTAAACCGCTGTTGTGAAACATCCGTCACCTGAGCCATGACATCGACATCCCACTCATCTGAAGGTTTCTTGTATACGTAGTTTATGGAGCCCGCTATCGAGTTCCGTCCATTTAAGGTACCTTGAGGACCCCGCGCAACTTCAACCCGCTCGAGATCGAATCCTCCACCAGGCGCTGTGCCATAAACACCGACCGTGTAGGCTCCATCTATATAGGTGGCGACAGAACGGTCACGATGCTCAATTCCCCCCACACGGGTTCCTATCCCGCGAAGAGTCGTACCATTACCTTCCTGATCTCCGGTATCACCAAATTGGAGGCCAGGCACTAGATTCTGAAGTTTATCCCGATCCTGAATACCCAGTTGCTCAAGCATACTCGAACTAAACGCGGTCAATGTCATCGGCGTATCTAGCACGTTTTCCTCTTTTCGCTCGGCGGTAACGATCACTTCTTCGAAGTAATCATTGCTTTCGTCTTCGTCGGCCCAAGAAAAACCTGCGAACAGTCCCAGCAGCAAAAATGACCCCACAATCCTTGCGAACACGTCGCAAATTCGAAACTCAGTCGTTTTCATGAAAAGCTCTCCCCTTTACAAAAAAATCAAAATTTCACGTACTTTTCATATAACGATAAGCGTGCACAAGCAACTCTTTTAGAGATCAGAACAGGACACTTTCACCCATATTTTTTTCACTGACAAACAGTTCAGAAAGCGTTGGACGGATGCATCTTCCAAGAATTTAAATGCTTCAATCTGGCCCTACCACCCCGGCTAAAAAGTCTCACAGATAAGCTAGAGGCCTCAGCAGGATAGATCCGCCTCGCAATTGCCTGCCTTTTATTTGCAAATACCTCGACAACCGAACGATCAATAAAAACCCGCAGATGGATAGGCTCTCCCAGACCCAACGAAAGAGGCGCAGATTCAATCGCTTTGGGCGTATCCTCGGGACCCGAATTTAAAGTGTCCAGAAACAGAGCGCTAGATTTATAGTTATAACCTATCAGGGTCTCTTCGGTTCCTGCATCAGAGACACAAACTTTGATGCCAAAAGAAACAGCCTCCTCTGAACTTAACTCCAAATCGATTTCCAGTTGGTTTCCGAAAAGGCCCTCAACTAAAAGGTCCTTATCGGAGTCAATTACGCGCTCTGACAGAGAAAGCTCACCGTATCGAAGCGTCTCCACCTCTTGGGGAACTTCGATCATTAAATTCGAGTCTTCATCCAGGGATAAAACTCTCGGCAGACTCAAGGTGCCAGACCAGCCGGATTTCATTCGCACCCCAAAATGAGGCTCATCCATAATCCACGCCCACATAATTCGACGCCCCTTATCGTCTAACAAACTCTCAGGCGCGAAGAAGGCATTGTCCACCCAACTCATTGAGCCATGCTTCTCAGGATAGAATTGCTCGTCTCTCCAATCTCCTATGTAGTAACGGCACCCCAAACGATGGCTTATGCATAAAAGTACGTGCCTATTTCCCAAGGGGAATAATTCAGGGCATGACACATCTTCATCCAGGTCGACCCCCTCGATCCCATGAGCAAACAAATCCCCCACATAATTCCATTCACCTCCCAAGCTTCTCGACTTCACAACCGCTGGACGTTTGCCTCCGAATATCGCGTAGTAATTTTCTTTTTCAACCCAAGCAAATGGATCCCAAGATGAGTATCTTCCATGAAATTGGTCTCCCTCCTTGGTTTGAGGCGTAATGGGGTTAGACCCTAACTTCTCCCATCGATCTAGTGAGTCATCAAGTGACAAAGCCATAGAGTTGCCTAAACCAACCTGGTGATAGCAAATCGTTGGAATACCCTCTCGGTTAATAAAACAATTGCCACTGTACATCCCGCCTCTCAGACTTGTTGGATGATGACGCCAATGGAAAAGATCAGAGCTTGAGACATGCCCCCAGTGGTCTGAGCGCTTACCCAATCGAGAGTCTTGAAATATATAGAAAAGGTGATATCGCCCGTGCCAATAAATCGCACCGTTAGGATCAAATGGCATTGCGATCCCTTCAGGACACACGAAATGAAAAGTTGGCCTGAATGGATCGTCCAATAAGGTTTCTCTTGCCTCACGTGAACCCTCTGCGAGCGTATCGATAGCCGTAGTGGGTCCCAAAAACGTGCAGCGCCAGACACCGTCTTTCTCTTGCTCCATTACGATCTCAAACAATCCACCAGAGCGATTGACCACAGGGTCAAATGTGATCTTTCCACCCTTTATCGTTATCTGAGAAGATTCAAAATCGAAGGTTTTATCTCTACCCGGCTTTATAGATTTTTGATCGGCTAGAGAGCGGCGGACATCCTCCTTGGTTCGGCCGGATCCGGTCGTCCATGACTCGGAGAAAAAATCGAGTTGACTAGCTATATCACCGCTCTGCACGGCTCTTACATAATTTGCTAGCGCCGATTTGCCATCAATGATCTGAATAGTTTCGACTTCTCGAGAATCTTTCACTTCTAAGACCTTCTTCAATCTTATGAGCCGCTGCGGACATTTTTGATTTGACCCAAATAAGATATGTTTCTAGGCTGATCGGGGGACTCTATTACATCAAGAGGGGATGAAGCAAAGTCAGCGTCTCGCGCCCACGTACCGTGAGGAGAATCACGGCCGCAAAGTGCGAAGGCAAGCTTTTTATTGAGATGAATGACATTGAACGAGCCAACGCCCTTCCGTTCTTGGGTGAAGCCAAAACCGAATCAGGGCCAATAAAAGAAAGTCGCCTTGGAGATACTGGGTTTCTCTCCATTCTTAAAATTTTCAGTCGGACCTGGCCCTTCATCTTCCCCTTTATCGAGGGCTACTGGTACGAATTTGGTTTCAGAACTGAGAGCTCAGAACATTCGGCAACCGACTCATCAGGATCTCATTGGAAGATCAGTCACATTCCACCGATAGTAACCTTTTTCGCGATCTTGGGCCCTACAGCGGGGTTGATCGATCCGCTGGAGTCATGGCTCCACCTATTTGTGGTGGCCAGTGCAATGTTCACCGCCTCTCTCACCTGGTTCCTCCTTTTTGCGCAAAAACGATTATTTCTGATCCTCTCCCTTTCACTCGCATTCGTCTCGGCCACAGGATTTTTATTCGCACTATTTTTTTTAGACGGATATATCGACAATCTTTATGCAGGCATGGTGCTGGTCAGCTCCTTACTGATCTGGATATTTCAGTATCGACTAATTGATGGTCGCATTGCGTTCAGGGTGAGACTAGGCAGTCACCTTGTTTACTACTTCACCTTGTTGTGGGCCTCGACTCTTCTGGTTCTTCTGATTTCTCTCTTTTCGGTTGATGTGATTAGCCAATCGATATTGCAGGCAAAACCTCTTACGACCTTTGTAGCTGACTTCGTCGGACAACCGGAACTAGCTGCCAGTAATTCAGCCTTGAGCCCTTCCAATAATGCCAACGTAGAGCTTCAACAATTAAGCGATGAACAACGTCACAGCTTAAAGTGGGTCTATGCTGTTTTCCTGGTTATCGGATGGCTGGCCCAGATACCCGCCGCTTTGATTCTCCCCTACTACTATATTTTTATCATGCAGGGAGTAAATCAGGGTCTTAGACTAGCGCTTCTCCAGCGATGGCATAGGCTATCGCTTAGATACCATAGTAGCCATCGAGTGGGAGATTCGGTGTACCGAATTTACCAGGATAGTGCTCAAGTGACAGCGGTTGTCGGTGAAATTACCCAAGGCTTACAGATTATAATTACTTACTTCACCGGAATCTTATTTCTATTCGCTTTGGACCCACTATTGGGCAGCATGGCGACAGCCATTGTGGTCCTTGCTATTGTTTGGGGACGCTGGTTCTCACCTCGCATGCGCGAGCGATCGTTGAATGCCAGAATATTAAACTCAGACTTTACCTCACGAGTTCAAGAAACATTTTCCAGTCTGAAAATCATTAAAGCCTTCGGTGCTGAAAAAGAAGAGCAGAAGAGATTCGAGAAAGATTCAGTTACTGCATTCAATGCCTCCTATCGGGTCAGATCACTCATGGCGATAGTGGGCATCGTAACTTTTACAATCGCTGCGGCGGCCCTGCTATATGGCCAGTATATAACCGCGATATGGGCTCAAGGAGAGCGGGAGACTTTTGCTACTGTTTTGGTGGGATTAGTAGGGCTCAGCTTTTTGAAATGGAACTTATCAGCATACCAATCTGCCCAAGAACAACTGGGGGCGGCGAGTGTCTCTGTCCGAGATCTCATCGATCGTTGGACACGTGCCCAAGATATGGCAATGGGCTTGAACAGAGTCTTCGATATTCTTGATATTGAGCCAGACGTCAAAAATCGCAGCAATGCGAAGCCTTTAGAGGGCCTTCGGAATGATATTTCATTCGATAATGTAAGCTTCTCCTACGAGCCTGAGAGAGCTGTGTTGAAAAATATTTCATTCTCAACAAAACGAGGCACGATCACAGCCATAGTCGGGCCAACAGGATCTGGAAAGAGCAGCATGATGGGACTGATGTCCAGATTGTTCGATCCTGATTTAGGGCAGATAAAAATTGATGGGGTCGACTTGCGAGACATTGAACTGAACAGCCTCAGGAATAATGTATCGATAGCGCTGCAGGAGAACGTTCTATTCGGTATGTCTTTGAGGGACAACATCAGGTACGTAGTCCCATCAGCAAATGATGAAGCAGTAATGAGCGCTGCCTCGGTCTCTTGCATTGACGATTATATAGATTCTCTACCTGAGGGACTTGATACGATGCTCAGCGACCGCGGTGGGAAACTGTCGACAGGTCAAAAACAGCGATTGTCGATTGCTCGAGCGATCCTCAAAGATTCACCGATTCTTATTCTAGATGAACCAACCGCGGCACTGGATGCTCAAACTGAGCACCGAGTAATGGAAAACTTGAGCGCGTGGGGAAAAGACCGAGCAATTTTTTTAATTACGCACCGGATTTCAACGATCAGAAAGGCCGATCAAATCTTGTATCTTGATGACGGCAAACTGATCGAAAGAGGAACGCACGACGAGCTCCTTAAACTCAACAACGGTCGCTATCGAAAATTTGTGGAAACGGAGGCCCGCTTATCGCAGAGAACCCGAGCTGAGTAACTACGATCGACAATTAAAAGAATGAATCAAACAGTCCAACCAAAAATGACCCTCAGAGAATCCGAACAAGAATTGGATGAGTCTGCGAGTTCGCTTGACAGAAACACTGATATTACAGCTAGAGAGACGTTGCAAATATTCGCGCGCACGACCTATTTCTTCAAGTTCTTCAAAGCGCGTATCGCAGCTAAATTGGGATTCATCACACTGGAACATACTTTCAGGCTGCTGATAATCCCTTGGCCACTCAAGATAATTGTGGACCACGTTATTCTTGGTGAGCCAATACCGGCAAATGGTTCCGGGTTCCCGAGTTATTTAGGGTTTGTCATGCCATATCTCAGCACCCTAGGCGTTACCGAATTGATGCTTTGGATGCTTACTCTGGGAGTGTTTATGGTCGTACTTTTTGGAATGACGCCAAATCGGGCCACCGGACGTCATGCAAACGGCGCATACACAGGTGCAGCCGCCGGATCCTTGGGAAATGCGACTGCCGTTTTGGCTGATGGCCACGACACCGCCACGAGAACTGAAAACGCTGCGAACAGCGCCGCAAGCGAGATGGGCGGAATTTTCGGCATACTCGATTTCAAGGTACATCTGCGTTTATCCCAATCTCTTAATCATTTGTTACGAACCCAACTAGCTCACCATATCAAAGCCTTACCCCTCGAAACCTTAGATGACCAAAGAATCGGAGACAATGTATACCGCGTGCTGTACGACTCTACGAGCGCCACAGGAATATATGAGGCTATGACGATGGGAATTTATTCGGGAATCCTTATGGTCGCTTTAACGCTCTATATCATGTTCACCAGTTTCGGTAACGCCCCGGAGGTTATCGCGGTTGGAATCTTAGTTGGACCCGTGACATTTCTTTTCGTCACACCATTCGCGAAGATGACGCGCAGAAGAAGCCAGGCGAGTCGCGCGTCTGGGTCAAATACGACCAGCAATATTGAAGAAGGAATGAGCAACGTGCTGGCCGTTCAAAGCCTCGGTGGTAATAAGCGAGAGGGAGAACGCTTTTCACAAGCTAGTGCTGAATCATTTAGACGGTTTAGGTC
>CAJXCK010000064.1 GCA_913051785.1 uncultured Gammaproteobacteria bacterium | reverse complement strand
AATTTGGAATAGAGATGCCAACCATCCCAAAGAACATAACACTGTAATCAAGACGGCTGTTCTGATTCAGCGCAGCGATTGTTCCGATGGCACCACCAAGAAGAAGAGCCAAAAATATGGCGGCCACTCCAAGCCGCAACGAAACCGGGAAACCACTCATGATGAGTTCGGTAACCGTGTAGTCACGATATTGAAAGGAGGGTCCAAAATCGCCGGTCAGGATAGATCCAACATATTTCGTCAACTGCAGATAAAGAGGGTCATCTAAGTTGTAAGCTTCTCTTAAATTTTTCTCAACTTCCTCTGGTAGAGAGCGCTCAAAATCAAATGGACCCCCTGGCGCAGATTTAACAAGAAAGAAAGCAAAACAGATCAGCACCAAAAGCGTCGGGATGGCGCCTAGTAATCTACCAAAGATAAATTTTAGATTAGTCACTAGGCAGTCTTTCTCTTCTTAAAACTTTAATGTATTTCGATTGATGGTGATCGAGAGCGTTACCCTCTAATCCAACTATCCAAGGTTTTATCAAATGCTGGCTTACGTAAAAATAAAGAGGTATGACTGGCATCGTTTCTAACATCAGTGATTCGGCATCTTGTAAATCCCTCAACCGTTCAGCCCCTGCGCTTTTTTCAGAAGCACTTTTCAATAAAGCATCATAGTTCTCGTCTGCAAAACCGGAGTGGTTCATCTCATTTTCTGAATGCAAGAGCTCTGAGAAGGTATATGGGTCGTCATAGTCGCCTATCCATCCTCCTCGAAATATTTCCGTATCTTCCTTTAATCGCCTCGTTTCTAAAAAAACCTTCCACTCCTGATTTCTTAAGGAAGTCTCGACACCTAACGTCTGCTTCCACATTGACGCGATTGCCAGGGCTACCCTCTTATGATTTTCACTAGTGTTGTAGACAACCTCGATCGACAACGGATTAGAATCATCGTAGCCAGCCTCTCGGTAAAGTTCCTTAGCTTTATTATCTCTATCTTCCTGAGTCCAAATTGCCCATTCAGGAGGAATCCCTGCATACTCTTTTACCGGCGGAATGAAGGTAAATGCTGGAATTTGACCAGCGCCTAAGACCAATTCCGTTATAACAGTGCGATCAATAGCCATCGCTAAGGCATGCCTTAAGGGTTTATTTCCTTTAAAAGGCTCTTTTTCCATATTAAAGCCGTAGTAGTAGCTTCCGAAATAAGGGGATACATGTAATTCAGCAGCCAGGCAATCTTTAATCCATGGCAGCTGCTCGCTTGGAACAGTATCCGTGAAGTCCAGTTCGTTCGCACGATAGCGCGTAAGCGTGGAATTAGCATTGTCTAATGGATAGAAAAAAACCTGCTCTAAAGTCGTATTAACGTCGTCCCAATACTTTTTGTTGCGACTAACCAATATATAGTCTTGAACCTTCCATTCCGAGAGAACAAACGCACCATTGGAGACTAGATTTTCAGGTCTCGTAAATTGACTGCCATGCAACTTAACAGATGGTGGATGCACTGGATAAGTAATTGAGTGGCTCAATAAGCCAATAAAATAAGGTGTCGATTCTTCTAAGTTAATTTGAAGTACATTGGGACCTAGAGCGGTGACTCCTAATTCCTCCGTCGGTATTTCCCCACGCACAACGCCTCTCGCGTTTTTGATCGGATAAAGCATGCTTGAGTAATTAGAAAGCGTTTCAGGATCTACACTTCTCCTCAAAGAAAAGACGAAGTCTTCCGCGGTCACGGGATCGCCGTTACTCCACCTAGCCTCACTTCTGATCTGAAAAGTGTAGACCTTACCATCATCACTGATAACCCAGGACTCAGCCGCACCTGGGATGTACTCACCATTTGCAGTCTCTGACACAAGCCCTTCGAATATATCGCGAAGCACATTCGAGGCCGTTACGCCTTCCGCTCGATGCGGGTCTAGCGTTCCAGGCTCCGCCCCGTTATTTCTCCTGAAAATTTGATCTGTAGCAAGCTCTGATCCAGATTCTCCACCAATGACCCAGCTATCATCTACCAAGCAGCTTGATTCCTCACCCTGCCCACAGGCTGATACAAGAATCGCCACAAAAAACAAGGTGACTCCGTTTCGCATATTTCCTTTCCCCGCTGAATGTTTTAAAAAGATAGTTTTTTGGACTTTTCCAGCCATCAAGCCGAGAAATCTGTAACGCTTACTAATATGGTTCGAGCAGACTGCTATAGCTTGGAACTTCGCAGATTTTTCCACAACAGGCGGCAGCGCGCAAAGCCGCTAAAAGCTTTGCCCGCCGTCCACTCGAACTATGTTTCTTTCCCGATCACCTAACCATTCTACTTCTGGAGGGCTCTCGGGAGATCAAGACATTGAAGGTTAGTAGCGTCTGCCGCCGCCCCCGCCTCCGGAGCGCTCTTTACTCTGAGCCTCATTCACTCTCAACGCGCGACCCTTTAATTCGAAACCATTCAAAGCTTCGATTGCAGCTTCCGCACCATCTTCCATCTCTACAAAGCCAAAGCCTCGTGACCGTCCACTATCTCTTTCCGTAATTACGGTCGCTGATCCTACTGATCCATGTTCCGCAAAGGTTTCCTGCAGATCTTCATCTGTAACGGCCCAGGCGAGATTTCCTACGTACAATTTTTTCACTTTTCTTTTGTCTCCTTTAATTAGTTTGAAAAGTACTTTCCTCAAAAGAGGATTCTTCGACCAATCAAACCATGGGGCCACGTAACTCTCACGAACCTACGGTTCACCGAAACGATAAATGACACCCCAACCAGAACTCGTGAAACGAATCGCAAATCAAACGGAACAATCGGGCGACGGCGGTAGACTACGGCAAGGAGTCCATGAGCTCAACATAAATTCCTAATGTATTTTTCTAACAAACATGTTACGAATTCTGACATCAAAAACGGTCCAACCACTTGGTCTTCAACCTCAAAACTGATTCATCCGTTGAGCGAGTGTGGATATCTCCTATTGGAACCCATTCAAGATCAATAGACTCCTCGCTCACAGAAAAAGCCCTACTTAACGAGCGAAACGCAAAACGCACGTCAAAGTGATAGTGAGCAGGAAAAATACCTCTCTCTGGAATTTTGTGAACGTCTAAATCGAAAATTTCGGCATCTAAAGCCACTACTTCAAGACCAGATTCTTCCACCGCCTCCCGCGTTGCAACAGCTAACACGTCCTTCACGCCATCGCTGTGGCCTCCTAGCTGCAGCCATTTCTTCAGCTTCTTATGGTGAGTTAGCAACACACTTTTCTCATCTGGATCAACCAGCCAGGCAGAGCCTGTAATGTGTCCGAATTTACAATTCCGTTCAAAACAGTCTGGATAGAGGGTCAAAAGGTCCAAGAACTTCTGCCCAACAGATTGCTCCTCAGGGTATCTAGCCAGATAACGATCGATCATAGAACTCAGATTGCTAACCGACATTCGAACCCCTATGCTGAAGTAAGCAAAGGAGATGATGATGTAGCCTGACTACCATAATCTTCATGCGAGTTTTTCATGGATTGCCAGTTTATCTTAAAGGAGGATGCATGTTAGCTGTTATCGCTAAATTGAATGTTAAAGAGGGATGCGAGGATCAATTTGAAAGCGTAATGCTTGATCTAGCCGCAAAAGTGAATGAAAACGAGCCTGGAAATCATCTTTACAAACTCTGTAAGGACTCTGAGGGTAATTATATTGTGATGGAGATCTACGAGGATGAGGCTGCCTTAGAGGCTCACGGAAAGTCTGATCATTTTCGAGAATCGGGCGCCGGGTTCAAAGGGATTATGGCAGGGCCGCCTGAGCTTACGAGAATGACCGTTATAGGATAAAAGAGGCCGAGACACTAGAAACCTAATTTTGAACATCGAATAGCTGAGCTAGCTGGTCGGTCATAGCGCCGCCTAGCTGCTCAGCGTCGGTAATCGTCACCGCCCTACTATAGTGATGTGTGACGTCATGACCAATTCCGACAGCCACGAGTTCTACGCTCGAGTGGTTTTCGATCACATTGATAGCATATTTTAAATGCTGCTCCAGAAAATTGCTGGCGTTTACGAGCAATGTGGAGTTATCAACAGGTAAGCCATCTGAGATCACCATCAAGACCTTGCGCTGCTCTGTGCGAGTCACCAGCCGGTTATGCGCCCAGATCAAAGCCTCTCCATCTATATTTTCTTTTAGCAACTCTTCTCGCATCATCAAACCAAGATTTCTGCGCGAGCGAGACCACGAATCGTCTGCTGATTTGTAAATTATGTGTCGAATATCATTGAGCCTACCAGGATTAGAGGGCTTGTTAGCATTTATCCAGTCTTCCCTACTCTGTCCTCCCCTCCATGCTCGGGTGGTGAACCCAAGAATTTCAACCCTAACAGAACAGCGCTCAAGTGTTCGTCCCAGGATATCAGCACACATCGCAGCAATCGTGATAGAGCGTCCTCTCATGGAACCGGAGCTATCTATTAATAGTGTGACAACCGTATCGCGGAACTTCATTTCTTTTTCTTGCTTATAGGCCAGAGGGTTCATCGGGTCGATGACTACCTGCGATAATCGGGCCGCATCCAATATGCCCTCCTCCAAGTCGAATTCCCATGTGCGATTTTGTTTTGCCATGAGCTTTCGCTGAAGTCGATTAGCCAACTTTGAGGTTGCATGATGAAGCGACAATAATTGCTGATCCAGGACCTTCCTCAGCCTTGCAAGCTCATCGGGGTCGCACAATTCCTCAGCCTTCGTTGTTTCATCGTACTTCTCTGTGAAAGCCTGGTAATTATGATCGACCGTTATACGTCCTGCGTCGTCTGGCAAAGGCATCGCCGACTCGTCTGGATCGGCCTCACCCGCTGCCTCTTCCATATCCGCGTGCGCATCCATTTCGACGGTCTCCGTATCTCCGTCTTCTGTCTCATCCCCCTGAGATTCTTCGTCTAGGGCAACATCTTCCGGGCTAAATTCTGAATCTGACTCATCAGATTGATCGACCGTTTCGATATCCTCAGGGTTTGTTTCCCCATCCATCGGATCATCAAGATCAATTGGCAGTCCCAAATCTGCAATAATATTTCTACAAAGATTCGCAAACTGCGCCTGATCTTGGATATGGTTTTTGAGGACCTCAATATGCTCACCCGCATTGCTGAGCACATGCTCCCTCCAGTTTTCCACTACTTTCTCAGCTGTTGAGGGCAACTCTCTGCCGGTCAACTCCTGACGAACAATTAACCCAACGGCTACTGAGAGGGGAGAGTCAGTTTCCGCAGCGAGAGAATCGAATTCGGCTTGTTTACATTGAGCCTCCAGATGGGCATCAAGGTTCGCAGCAACCCCCTCCATTCGAAGCGTTCCAAGCGAAGCAATTCTCGCCGACTCAATCCACTCGAACATCTCTTGAGCTGCACCGGAACTTGGGCAAAAACGAGAATGAAGGGAAGCATCATGATATTTGTAACGAAGTGCATACTCGTCTCCGATTCCCCTAACGGCATCTATTTCCTCAGAGCTCGCACCCAGAGAGGGCATCGGCAGTCTGAGTCTAGAGCCCTGCGCTGATGGCGCACCGGGTCCAAAGTGAATATCCAATTCTTCGTCCTCGGCAATAGCCCTGATAGTTGCTGTAGTTGCCCGTTTGAACGGCTCAAGAGGGTTTTCTGCGTCGTTCATATACTATGTTCAGCTAGCCTTCAGAGTTATACCCGCTGTTGCATCACCAAGATCCTCGCCCAGGCAACGCTGGTAATATTCGGCGATTATCGGTCTCTCTAACTCGTCGCACTTATTCAAATATGTGACCCGAAACGCGAAACCAACATCGTTAAAAATCTCTGCGTTTTGAGCCCAGGTGAGTACGGTTCGAGGCGACATGACCGTAGATACATCACCATTTACAAAGCCCTTTCTCGTTAAATCGGCGACGCTTACCATGTTTGCAATAAGTCTTTTACCCTTCGCATTTTTAGCTAAGGCGTCAACTTTCCCTGAAATTATTTCGCATTCGGCTTCGTGCGCTAAATAATTTAATGTCGACACAATATTCCAGCGGTCCATTTGACCCTGATTGATTTGCTGTGTTCCGTGATAAAGACCAGTTGTATCTCCCAATCCAACCGTGTTGGTCGTCGCGAAGAGCCGAAAGTTCGGATTGGGCTCAATTACCTTGTTTTGATCCAATAACGTGAGTTTCCCTTCTACTTCGAGCACGCGCTGTATTACGAACATCACGTCTGGTCTTCCAGCGTCATACTCGTCAAAAACCAAGGCCACAGGATGTTGGAGCGCCCAAGGTAGGAGACCTTCTTTGAATTCGGTCACCTGTTTACCGTCATGCAGTACGATCGCGTCTTTACCAATGAGATCAATTCGACTTATATGGCTATCGAGATTGATCCGTATACAAGGCCAGTTTAGACGCGCCGCAACCTGTTCTATGTGAGTTGATTTACCCGTTCCATGATAGCCTTGGACCATGACTCGGCGGTTGTGAGAGAAGCCAGCCAGAATAGCTAACGTCGTATCTCGATCGAAGCGATAATCTTTGTCGATCTTAGGTACATAGTCACTCTGCTTGCTGAACGCGGGCACCGAGAGATCCTGATCAATTCCAAAAGCTTCCTTAACTTTGACCTCGGTATCTGGAACTAAGGCGGGGTTAAGCTCGGTGTTCACTTCATTAGACACGACTATTTCCTGGCTACTTTGATTTAGGCCTTTATTGTATGTAACCAGACGACAAATCACGAGTTCTCCGCTAACTTTAGTTACCTAAATTTGGGGGTTACATGAAAAAAGGTTTCAACAAACTAAGCCTAGGGATGATATTGATGCTCTTAGCATCACAGGTCCTTACTAGAACATCCGACTGGCCAACATATGGAAACGACTCGGGCAGCTCTAAATATGCAGCCTTAGACAAGATAACTAAGGATAACGTGTCTAAATTGCGGGTTGCATGGCAATGGGAATCTCCCGATAACAAATTAGTCGCAGAAAACCCGCGCCTAACCCCGTGGGGTTTTAAGTCAACCCCCTTAAAAGTTGGAAACACACTTTTTACAAGTACTTCACTGGGTCACGTCGCCGCAATCGATGCGAAAACGGGAAAAACTCGTTGGTTGTTCGATACAAAAACCTATGAGAGTGGGAGGCCTACAAACTTGGGCTTCAATCACCGAGGCGTTGCTTATTGGAAAGACTCTTCAGGACGAGAGAGAGTGCTGATGCCGACCAATAACGCATATCTATGGTCAATAGATGCAAAAACGGGTCTGCCGGACTCGACATTCGGCACAGAAGGCAGAGTCGACCTCACCGAGGGTCTCGGCAGAAAAGTGGATCGTAAAGCTTACTCTGTCATCTCTGCACCAATCGTAATCAAAGATATTCTTGTCGTCGGAGCATCAATAAGGGACGGACCGCGAAACAAAGAGGCTCCTCCAGGCCACGTTAGAGGCTTTGATATTACAACAGGTCAACAGAAGTGGATCTTCAATACTATTCCCCAAGACGGCGAATTTGGAACGGATACATGGGAGAACAATTCATGGAAATATACGGGTAATACGAATGTCTGGACAGGTCTCAGTGCTGATCTGGAACTTGGCTATGTCTATCTACCTACGGGAACTCCAACGAATGATTGGTATGGTGGTCATAGGTTAGGCGACAACTTGTTCGCAGAAAGCCTAGTTTGTCTTGACGCAGCGACAGGCAGGAGAGTTTGGCACTTTCAAATGATCCATCACGGGTTGTGGGATTACGATTTACCCGCCGCACCAAACCTGATGGACATTGTGGTCGAAGGTCAATCGATCAGGGCCGTAGCTCAGGTCTCGAAGCAGGGGTTTGTCTATGTGTTTGATAGAGTTACCGGTGAGCCTGTTTGGCCGATCGTAGAAAAGCCAGTTCCTCAATCTAAGATTCCTGGCGAAGTGAGCAGCCCAACTCAGCCTTTCCCCACGAAACCGGCACCTTTTGAGCGACAGGGGATCGTGATAGACGATCTGATCAACTTTAGTCGGGACCTGAGAAATGAAGCCACGGAGATCATCAGCAAGTTTGAATATGGTCCACTGTTTACTCCTCCAAGCTTAAAAGGAACGATTAATCTGCCGGGCTGGGCTGGCGGTGCCAATTGGACCGGGGCGGCGTTCGACTCCGTAACAAAAATGTTATACGTCCCTTCCCAGACGGGAGCAATCGTGGTCAAACTCTCGCAAGGAGATCCTGACAAGACAAATTTTAACTATGTTAGAAGTCGAAGCGTCACCCGGGTCAGCGGGCCGAAAGGATTACCTTTGACAAAACCACCCTATTCTAGAATTACGGCAATAGATATGAACACGGGAGAACATATCTGGATGCAGACAAACGGAGATGGACCTCGAAAAAGAGTTATCGATCTTGGGTTACCTGATCCAGGACCGCTAGGTGCAGGCTGGTCGGGCGCACCACTTCTCACAAAAACCCTTCTGTTCGTCGCTCAGGATGACAACGGCCGTGCTGTTCTGCGTGCATTCGACAAAGATGATGGCGGCATCCTTGCGGAGATTGACTTGCCCGCAAGACCATGGGGAGCCCCCATGTCCTACTATCAGGACGGAGAACAGTTCATTGTTATTGCTTCAGGTGAGGCTAAAGATGCGAAGCTAGTCGCGCTTACAATCACCAAATGAACATACAAAAAAAGCGCACTCTAGAGTGCGCTTTTTTAAGCTTGCCGTCCGCTTATAGGAAGTTATATACCAACTCGAATCCTATATATCTTGGCATTAACGCCACCACTCGTTGCGGATAATTAATACCGTAACCTGATCTTCGCGGCTCCATATCCGACCATCTCAGATATGTCTCATTGAGTATATTGTCAGCAAATATAGATGCGTTCCATTTTTGATCCGCCGAATCAAACGATAGTCTCGCATCAAACCTGTGTCTTTCGGGAACCTCATCCCAAGGTCTCGCGAAAGTACTGGTGAAATACTCTCCAGTGTAAGCCCAAGAACCGTAAGCGGTAAGCGTGCCTTGATCCAAGACCCACTGATAAGAAGTCCATCCCGTGAATTTTTCCTTTGGAATTCCCGACAGCTGAACACCATCAACTTCTAGACAATACAAAGCTGCTAGGTCAGCCTCCAATGTGCAGGGATCTGCATTTAGATCACCCCCCATTACGGAACGCGGATACCTGGGATCATCCTCATTGAAGATTGAGTAGGCGACGTCATATACGGACTCTGTATAGCTAAAGTTGCCTCCAATCGTCCAGCTGTCAGTCGCGAGTAAAACGCCATCAATTTCAAAACCGGAATTATGGGCTTTAGGAATATTATCCGTGACCTCCACAGGGCCACGACCTGCAGGGGCTGAATCTATCCCAGGAGGCAATGCGAAATCTGCTGATTCAGACTCCCAACGCTCAACGTGATCCTGATAGTCGCGATAGTCATAATAGTAGACCGCGCCTGTAATTTGGGCCCTATTATCCAAGAAGGAACTCTTGAATCCAACTTCAAAGGCGGTTAGCTCCTCGTCTTGATAAAAAACAAGCGCACTGAGTCCACCGGTTTCAACTCGGTTGGAACTACCTCCCATATTAAATCCACCGGCTCTATAGCTAGAGGTCACGCCAGCATAGATCAAGTGGTCTGGGTTGGGTTCCCAGTTCAAGTTGACTCTGAAACTGGTGTTACTGGTTTCATATTCCCCTGCTGTCCTGCTGCCCCATGAAATAGGCAGTCCACCAAGCCACATTGGATTAGCACAATCAGCGTCATCGAGAGCGCAGACTGATTGTATTGGATTATATTGATCGCCCGTAAACGTGGCAGCTCCTTGCGCCACATTAAGAGCAGCAAGAGGGGTCATATTATCGGCCGTGTACCTGTCATCATCAGTAACCCCAGCCAAGACAGCCTGCACCCAAGTATCTCCGGATGTTCCGATAATTTCAGAACGACCACCTCGAGCCTCTAGCGCATCCCGATCATCCTCTGAATAACGCAAACCAAGCGTAATGTAGAAGGAATCGTTTATCTGGTAATCAGCTTGAGTGTAAAAGGCTTTGTTTGTAGTCAAAACATTGTTGTCATGTTCATACAAAGCCCCAGTATCGTTCGTGAGACTGAGCAAACGTCCATCGTCTCCACAGTTTTCACCAAACCCCCCCGCATTTCCTATCGTCGCAACTTCATAGTGCCAACAAGGCGGTACCCAAGAGAACGCTTCACGAATCGTGTCGCTGTATGGCGTTGCCTCATTTACTCGCCTCGTTCTGTTTCTGATGCCATAAAGCTGGTCACGATCCTCCTGGAAGTAGTAAATACCAGAGGTACCAGACCACCTGTCTCCAACTGTCCAAAAATATCTCAATTCATGAGAGAAAGAGAACACTGATTCATCGACCGTATCATTCAAATCGGAAAAAGTTGAGTCTGAAAAATCATTATCCCGATTGAAGTAATAGGTAAAGCGCTGATAATTGAAAAGATACTTCACCGCGCCAACATCGCCCCCGTCCCAGTCAAAGATCACGCTCGTCGCGTTATGATCAAAAATCTCGTGAACATTATTGTTTGTGAGAGACTTGAACTTCGGATGAGAATTGTCTCCACCATCATAGGATGCAACATTAGCATTGTTGTAGTTCGCAGAGGGTGTGTATGGCCAAGACACTGAGTCTACGCCAGGTCGATTGTACGCACCCCAAACTTGCTCGCCGGTAACCGGATGAACGTAGGGAAATTTAGCTGCAGGGTCGTCCGCAGCAACAGCCCTTAAACCCGGAGCAAAATAATTTGTATCCCTTGCTACGCGATAAGCCGGGTCACATTGATCCAGACTAGTTACGGCAGAGCCTGTCATGCTTATACAAGGCCCTTCACTTAAAATACCGTGCCCGCCATTACCAAAATTCCTGGGGCCCTCCGACTCACGATCATTTGTTCTAATATTAAGGCTCATATTGTCATTGATCTTCCAGTCCAACATCAAAACAAAGTTGGCGTCATTAACAATTTCCATATCTTCAGAATTGCCCATACCCTCGACTCGACCGTCAGCCGTCCTTTTGCTCGCATTAAAACGATAGGCAACCGAGTCGGTTAAAGGGCCACTGACCATTCCATATGCCTCAGAAGTGTTGTACTGGCCGCCCACGAACCTCAACTGAGCTTCAAACTGCTCGTGATTGGCTGGGTTAGTCACATAGTTGACGACGCCACCAATCGAATTTCGGCCATACAAAGTGCCCTGCGGACCTCTCAAAACCTCAATCCGCTGGATGTCATATAGACCACCCTCGGTCGAAGCGATACCAAAGTCGGGCGAGTACACCCCGTTGTAGTAGGTGCCGACACCGGGATCTCCACCCAGGCCTCGGAAGTTTCTTCCGATACCTCGGATTTTAATATCCCAGTCTGTTCTCGTCGTCGCTGGAATGAAGTTGACCATCTCGTTGGGACCTTGGATCCCCATATCCATGAGAAATTCCTCACTCATGGCTGTAATCGAGATAGAAGTATCCGATACAGTCGACTCAACGCGATCTCCATATACGACCACGTCTTCGATTTGGCGCCCGGAACTTGATTCCTCTTCTTCTGCCAAAACCGAAGTTGCAAAGACTGCAGATAAGACCGCCAACGCAATAACGCGAAGTTTTATAAACATACATTTCTCCCCTCTTTTACTACAGGGCGTAGCCCCTTCTCACCAGGAAAGCCCCCTCAGGCGGTCCCAGATTTTTACGCCTCAAAGGACGTTTACCCCCAGATCATATCCACGAAAGCAAAGAGGTCAAGCTGGTAGCGTAAAAGTTAATATGTATATCAATAGTTTATATGAATTTCTCTGGCTGCTCGCACTGGCTAGGAGTTCCTAACCAAAAAAAAGCGCGCCTTTTGGCGCGCTTTTCTCCATATCGACCTAGCGATTTATAAGAAGTTATAGACAACCTCAAATCCAATATACCTTGGGTCCAATGCGATACCGCGGTGCGGGAAATTTGCGCCCGCTCCCGTATCCGTCATATCCGACCATCTTAGATAAGTCTTATCGAGAATATTGTCTACAAATAGAGAGGCATTCCATTTGTTATCAACGGACTCGAAGGACAGTCTTGCGTCGACGCGATGCCGCTCAGGTACCTCGTCCCAAGGTCTTGCGAAAAGATGAGTGAAATACTCACCGGTATACGCGTAGGACCCATAGGCGGTGAGGGTGCCTTGAGCCAAATCCCATCGGTAAGACGCCCATCCAGTGAGTTTGTTTTTCGGGATTCCTGGCAATTGGACGCCATCGACCGTCAGGCAATAGAGAGCAGCTATTTCCGGCGCCAGAGTGCATGGATCCTGATTTACTTCTCCGCCCATCACGTCGGCTGGATAACGAGGATCGCTATCATTGAAGACCGTATAGGCCGTGTCATAAACGGATTCCGTGTAGCTGTAGTTTCCCCCTATGGTAAGGGCATCTGTCAAAAGCACTAAGCCATCAATCTCGAAACCTGTATTGTGCGCCTTGGGAATATTATCTGTTACTTCCACCGGGCCCCGACCACTTATCGCAAGGTCAACGCCTCCAGGCATTTGAAAACTTGGTGGGTTAGATTCCCATCTGACCATGTGGTCTTGATAATCCTGGTAGTCATAATAATAAACGGCTCCCGTCAGTTGTGCTCTATTATCCCAAAAAGCACTTTTGAATCCTATTTCAAACGCAGTCAGTTCTTCATCGTCGTAAAAGACGAGAGAGCTGACTCCTCCCACCTCGGCTCTGTTTGAGGCCCCCCCCATATTGAAGCCTCCTGCACGGTAGCTAGTTGTGACGCCAGCATATATCAAATGATCCGGCGTTGGCTCCCAGTTAAAGTTCAATCGATAACTCGTATTACTGGTTTCATACTTGCCAGATGTCCTACTGCCATATCCGACTGGCAGACCTGCGGTCAGTAAGGGAGTGGCACACGTGTGATCTAAAAGATCGCAAACTGGCGAAATAGGGTTGAGAGGATCTCCTGTAAAAGTTGCATTGCCCATCGCGACATTCCAAGCCGCTGTATTGGTCACTCCCTCTCCCAAGTAACCAGCATCCCCAGTTACTGAAGCCAAGACAGGCCTTACCCAGGTATCGACCGCGTCATCATATAAAATCTCGATTCTCAGCCCCCTAGCTTCGAACGCGTCTCGAGTGTCCTCGGAATAACGAAAACCAAGGGTAACGTAAGTCGTATCTGTCAGTTGATAGTCTGCTTGGGTGTAGATGGCCTTATTCGTCGTCACGACATTATTATCATGCTCGTAAACGCCACCCGTATCATTAGTTATGCTTCCAGGACGTCCAGGATCTCCGCACCATGCCCCAATAGACTGTGGTCCGTTTACCGGTAGGCTTCTGTAATCAAAACACCCACCTTTGAACCCAGTAATGGCGTCCACCAAAGGTGAATAGGGCGTGGGATTATTAACTTGTGGTATGCGATTCCTCAGTCCGTAGAGTTGATCACGATCCTCCTGGAAATAATATAAACCCGAGGTTCCCGTCCAACGGTCCCCTGCGCTCCAGAAAAAACGCAACTCGTGGGATAGCGAGAAGACCGACTCATCTACCGTATCCCCATAGGAGGATATGAGACTATCGGAATGATCATTATCTCTGTCATAGTAATAGAGGAAATTCTGATAAGACCCTAAGTACTTGATGGCTAACAAATCGGATACATCCCAATCGAAAACTACCGTCGCAGAGTTATGGTCAAAAATCTCGTTTACGAAATTGTTTGTAAGAGATTTGAAAGATGGATCGCTGGCGCTACCGCCATCATAGGCCGCCACATTGGCGTTGCCATAATTTGGGGACGGCATGAAAGGATAGCCAATAGGGTCAACTCCGGGCCTCTTGTAAGCCCCCCACACAGACTCCCCCGTAGTCGGGTGTATAAAGGGAAATTTGGCAGCCGGATCGTCAGCACTGACTGGGCGTAATCCCTTTATCCAGTGGTTAGTATCCCGACTGACTCGGTAAAGAGGGTCGCATTGATCTATGCTTGTAATTTTAGACCCGGTCGAGCTTATGCATGGCCCCTCAGACAGAAAACCATGCCCACCATTACCAAAGTTTCTCGGAGCTTCTGATTCTCTATCATTTGCTCTGATATTCAATGTCATTGCGTCGTTGATTCTCCAGTCGAGCGTGAGAACAAAATTTGCGTCATTCACAGCTTCCATATCTTCTGAGGATCCAAGTCCTTCTATCCTGCCGTCTGCCGTGCGCTTTGATCCGACAAATCTATAGGCAAGATTATCTGTGAGCGGACCACTGACAACAGCATAAGCCTCAGAAGTGTTATATTGACCACCAACGAATCTAATTTGGGACTCGAATTCATCATGATTAGCAGGATTAGTTACATAATTAACCACACCTCCAATGGAGTTGCGGCCATAAAGTGTCCCTTGAGGCCCTCGTAGTACCTCAATCCGCTGAATGTCGTAAAGACCACCCTCAGTCGACGCGATACCAAAGTCTGGAGAGTAGGCACCGTTATAATAAGTCCCCACACCAGGGTCTCCACCAAGGCCTCTGAAGTTTCTTCCTATTCCCCTGATTTTAATGTCCCATGAGGTACGAGTAGTTGCTGGAATGAAATTCACCATTTCATTTGGCCCTTGGATACCCATATCCATGAGAAAGTCCTCGCTCATGGCTGTGATCGAAATAGACGTGTCTGACACCGTTGATTGGATTCGTTCGCCATATACGACCACCTGTTCTATTTGGCGTCCGGAACTTGATTCTTCTTCCGACCAAGCCGGTATGAAGATTAGCAATCCCATAGACAACAAAGATAAGTTACGTAAGCTTGATAACATTTCCCCTCCTAAAATTTCTTCCA
>CAJXCK010000063.1 GCA_913051785.1 uncultured Gammaproteobacteria bacterium | reverse complement strand
TGCTCAACACTAAGTAATTCATCGTCAGCACCGTGAAGTACTAACGTTGGAGCATCAATCGTTTCAACCTGCGTTGTTCTATCTCCTGCGCTCAATATAGCGGTAATTTGGTTGGGCAACGCGCTCGGGTAAAAGCCAATTTTTTCAAGATTTTCGGCTTGTTCTGCAGAGCTCTCGTTCATATCCGAGATACCTTGCTCCTGCTCTTGCCCGGGTGGGGGGAGATGAGGCGCCCAGGTAGTTGACATGATTGATATGAGGGATTGTGCCCGATCCGGAAAATCATACGCAACCGTTTGAGCAATCATGCCACCCATTGATGCTCCAATTATGTGAGCTTGCTCGATTTCAAGCTTGTCCAATACAGCTATTGAGTCCTTGGCCATATCCTTTAAAGAATAGGGCGATTTCACTTTCAGACCGATTCGATATTTAAGCAGTTGCCAGGCTAACCAAAGTCGACCCCGTTTCTTGATTCGGGTTGATTCGCCGACATCCCTATTGTCTAGAAGAACGACTCGGTAGCCTCCGTCTACAATTCCCTGCACCAGTTTTGAGTGCCAGATCTTGTGTGAAGCTGATAGACCCATAATCATAATGACTGGTTCCGAACTTTCATTGCCGAGTACACGGTAGGCTATGGTCACATCGCCATTTTTAGCGAATGACATTGGAGGGTTTGGGTCATCCAAGGCGAGAGCATAGCTGCTGATAGCCGCCATAATCGTTGCAGTGATCGCAAATCGTAGTGGAAAGAATATGATTAAAAGTTTTGACATATATTGGTCCTTCATGATCGTAGTGGCCTTATATGGTGTGCTTGTTCACGGCAACGCCTCAACAACATCTTTCACGCTTTCAACAAAAATATCTACGATTCTGTCGAGTTGATTCTCGCTCACCCATAAAGGTCGAACAAAACAAACTAAATCTCTTATCGCGCCATCAGCCGCGTCTATTATCTCCTGACTATCCTCAGTATATAAACAGGCTTCCTCTGTCCTCGAAATAGAATCACTGTCGCCTCTCAGGAAATTCCAGCGTGCTCTCGTCATTGTGTTTGTCAGTCCCAAAAAATGCTGCAGGGAGAGTTTAGGCTGATAAATCTGTCGTGTCTTTCTTATGGCTGTGGCAATAGCACTAATGTGATGGGACGGGGAACATCAATCATCGGACTATTTGAAGAGGGGTCGATATACGTTACGTGCCGGCTGGTTGGGACCAAAAAGAATGGTTTCGTAGGCCATCATCATATTTTTTTGCATCTAAACTAAAAGGTTATAATCTAACTATTAAGTTTTGCCTAGGCGAGAACCAGATGCTTAAGAATCGGTGGGAACAATTCAAACAAAGCACTGTTGCGAGGATCTTTATTGGATACTCCCTCGTGGCTTGGGTATTAATACAACTGATCGAAGCAGTTCTGCCGACTTTTGGAGCACCACTTTGGGTTGCTCAGACGCTTCTGTTCATTCTGATAATCGGTTTCCCCCTGGCACTTGTGGCAGGTTGGGTTTTAGAGTCAAGAGCGGGCTCGCCTGCGGAAGACGGGCAAAAATCTCAGTCATCACATAGCTACAATCGCAAGACTGTTGCCATTATAGGAGTAGGAGTGACCTGTTTTGTTGGGCTTTTCGGTTTCTACATGATGCCATTTATATTTCATGAAGGATCGATTCAGGATGAGTCTGATCACAGTCTAGCTAAAAACTTTCAAGTTAGCCCCAGTGGCTCTTTAGGGACCAGAAGTTTCTTGAATATCGGGGATACCTCGATAAATGACTGGGGGCTTCAAACGGAGATTGCGATATCAAATAATGGCCGTTACTTAGCATTTACGAGCAATAAAGAAGGTTACAGTGAAATCTTCGTCAGAGATTTGTGGCATGAGGACAGCGTTAAAAAGCTCGCCGAATACAGTTGGGCGACAGATGTTCACGGTGTTCTCAAGTTTTCGGAAGACGGTGATTGGGTATATTTTTTTGACGCCGGAATTCTAAAGAGAGTTAGGGTTGAGGGAGGGGTGCCCCAGGCCCTTTTTAACACCACGGTGAATGCCACGAGTGGATACGCGGCACTTAAAGATTTCGTAATCTTCACTGGAGCGAAAGCTAGGCTTCAAAAATTAATTTTGAGAACAGGTGATATAGAGCCAATTAACATTCCAGATGAGGAGAGTTCTGAAGGCTACATATGGCACAGGTGGCCAGAGATCCTTCCGGGTGGAACTCACATGCTTTATACAGAGGCGCGGTTGGGCGCAACAAACGAGGGTGATGTTTTCATTTTTGATTTCGAAAAGGGTGAAAAGAAAGAGATTCTTTTTAACGCGTATAATGCTCGTTATACGCAGTCTGGGCACATCGTTTTTGTAAGAGGGTCAGCTCTCTGGGCCGTTCCTTTTGATATAGATTCTATGCAGATAGTAGGTCGCTCGGAGCTAGTGGTGGAGAACTTACATAGCCAGGGTCAGGTAGGCGCTGCGGTCTATGCGTTCTCGCAAGCAGGTCATCTAATTTATCTGAAAGGGATAGACGCTTATGCGGGTGCATCAGCGACTAATTTAAGTTGGGTCTCAAGATCCGGTGAGTTAGAACCAATCGATTTGCCTCGAAACGGGAGAATCTCATCAATCCAATTATCGCCAGCTGGTGACAAGATTTTGTATACCCAATTTACCTCTACCCAAGATTCTGATATCTGGGTCTGGGACATAGACAAGAAAAGCGCTGGTCGGCGGACATTTAGTGGCAGAGCCAATCACGGGATCTGGGATGCTCAGGGGAATCTGATCATTTATCCGGACGGGAAAGACCTCGCGATTTATGGTGTCGAATCTAGCGGAGCTGGCCAACGTAAGCTTATACGTAAGCCTGACGAAGTTAGCCGTTTACCAGCGAGACCGCATGCGATCCTATCGGACAATGAGTCTATGCTGATATCAAAATTCAAAGAGGATGGCATTCTCGAGTTCTTCATGACCCGAGCTAGTCAAACCGACTCTAAAGGAAACTCCGAAAGTACGTCTTTATTGGAGGTGGCACCAACAGGGGCATTGTCTGGGTATAGCCTGCCTCAGATTTCACCCGATCAAAACTGGGTCGCCTACGCGAGTTCAGAGTCGGGCATGCAGCAGATATATATTCGGCCATTTCCAAATGTTGATGAGGGCAAATGGCAAATCAGCTTTGCGAACGCGACTAGCCCTTTATGGAGCGAACGCACGGATGAGATTTTCTTTTGGAGTGGTGGAGCGCAGTATTCAGTCGCTTATCAGACTAGTGTGACCGCGCAGAACGCTAGGCCCAGTTATATAGACTTGTCGACTCCAAAAAAGATAATGTCGATTAAAGGCCTGCAAAATGGCTTAACTCTTCCTGCCTGGGATTACGATAGTAAGAACAACAGATTTCTGATGTTAGAGACGCAATCGAGTGTCTCCTCTCAATCCGGGTTGGGCGATAGTTTGGCTGGTCAAACCCGATTAATCTTTGTTCATAATTGGTTCGAGGAGCTAGCGACTCGAGTGCCGAGCCAGTAGCTGTCTTCCAACATCTTGGTTTAGAAAGCGAGCAAAGAAGTTGAACTTTTTACTGTCTCTTTCTCGAGATGACCAGAGGCAAAGCTCACCATAGTAGAAGCTGGATGCTTTTCATTCGAATTGGTTCTAGACGAAATAATATGGAGAGGAGTGCCCCTCTTCTTTAGATCTTACCGTTGGAAGATTAAAATCTGATTATTGGCTGGCATGGGAAGGTCGTCTTGCAACTGGAGTCCTTGTTGGTTGGCTAGGTCAGCAACCCATTCGAAATCTCGTATCCCACTATGCGGATCACGCTCTTTTAACCAGGCATCGAATTCGGCATTAGAAGGGGTCGTGAAATCCCCATCATACTTATAAGGACCATAAAGTATCAGCAATCCCCCCTCAGAGAGGTTGTTTCCAGCTCCGCGAATGAGATTTTCTCCAAGATTCTTGTTCACAATATGTATTACATTGGCCGAGTAGACACAATTTGTATTTGCACTGGGCCACTGCTCCAACGACAGGTCGAGTATCAGCGGTGCGAGAATATTTGGAGATCCATAATCTGATAGGTTTTTCGTTAGATCCAGCATACCCTCGGAGCGCTCTGTTGGCTGCCAGGTGATGGTTTTCATCTCAGACGCCATATATAAGGCGTGCTGGCCTGAGCCACTTCCAATCTCTAAAACATGTGCATTGGGAAGGAGCCTATCCCGCAAAACTAGGAGAATGTGGTTCTTATTTTTTTCTGCTGCTTCCGAAAAATGTAGCACGGCTCCTCTCCTACCAAATTAAATACACTAAGAATCAATATTTTGACCTATTATCCACGATAGCTGCGTTTCCCTCCCAAGGGCAACGTCACAGAAAAGGAGTTTCTCGAAGATGATTAGGTATCTCCCTTTGATTTTGTTGATTTTTTCCTTTGCCTCTTGGCCGGGAGAGTTGAAGGTGAGGGTGGAGAACATAAAGAAGGAGGGTGTTCTTTATATGGCCGTATATGACGACAAAGATGTCTTTGAGTCAGATAGAGGCGAGAACAGCGAGCAACGTCCCGGGATCGTAGGTGGTTTAATCAAGACGGTTGAAGCCGGTAATACAGAGGGTGTTATTGAGTTGAAAGAGGGCACTTACGCTATTGGATTCTATATTGACAAGAATCAGAACGAAAAGATCGATACCAATTTTTTAGGCATTCCCAAGGAACAGTTTGGGTTCTCGAATGATGTCATGGGAAAGTTCGGTCCCCCTTCTTTCGAGGCGGCCTCGTTTGTCCATAAGAATGAAACTGTATTGACGATGAGGGCGAGGTAGTAGTCTTTTTGTTAATCCGCTGGACGTTAAGTTCTGTAAGCTGGGGGCTAGAGATGGGTTATGGGAGCGTGCTTCGAATTTTAAACGCATCAACCCTCAGTTTTGACAACTTTTTTCGACGAAACCAGAGTCTAAAGTCCTACTAATAAAGCCGTGCGATCCAGTGTCCAGAAAGTCGCGAGACAGCCCATGCTCCATGCGGCGCTGGCATAGAATCGTTTTCTCCAACCAATTTTTGTCAGTATCCAAGCCATCCCTGCCAAAACTATAATGACAGCGACTTGGCCAACCTCAATGCCGATATTAAAGAGTAATAGTGACAGCCAAAGATCGTCTTTTGGAAGTCCAATATCCGCAAGCGCGCCAGCGAACCCAAGACCATGCAGAAGACCAAACACGAAAGCCATTACCCATGGTCGTCCTCGGGTAAGTCGAGATCGTTGGCTCTCCTCCTGCACCAATTCTCGAGCTAGGAAAAAAATCGATAACGCGATGACAGCTTCGGTTGGACCTTGATCAAGTTTTACAAGCTCCAGAACTGACAGTGCAAGTGTAATACTGTGTGAAATTGTGAATGCTGTAATGGTTTTGATTAGTGCGATGGGTTCCCTAATGAACAAGAAGAGGCCGATAACAAATAACACGTGATCGATTCCAAAAACTAAGTGCTCAATACCGATCGTGAAATAGCTCATAGCGGGAGCACCGTCTTCTCGCAGGTCCAATGCTGGAGAATCCGGCCTTAATACGTATCTAGTTTTATCCCCTGTAAGCTTTGCCACTGAGATTAAAACATCGGTATGGCTGTATTTGAGGCCTGCGACTTGGATAGTGCTGCTACCAAGGTCACAATTGGCTCTCCAGTGATAGATGATGGCAACATTGCCGACTTTAGGTGGGACTACGTCAGTCACCTGGCAATCTGCAGGAAAAATTGGCGTCAGCTCCGCGCTCGTATTGACCAGGATCGGTTTTTTCCAGATTATTTGGAAACGGCTGTCTTGTTCATCAACTTCGATGAGTTGAAGGTGACCTGGCCGAAATTCGTGAGCCAGTAATTCGCCACTGAATAATGCGAAAGAGTTAATGATCAATAAGAGGAATAGTTTCACAAGACAAATCCGGCTTACCGCATCGCCGATTCGGGGTAAGCGATATCGTATCGGCTCTTCAGCTCATCATAATAGACATCGTTTGCAGAACTTCTTAACTCGATCGTAGCTTCGCTTAAAACTCTGTTACGAACAGTTTCAAAGTCTGGAATATAAGAATCTTTCACTTCAGACATGAGGATTGTATGCCAGCCATAGGAGGATTTGATGGGACCTTGCGACGAAGTTTGCGCCTCTAAGTCCTTCAATTCATCAACAAATTCGTCTCCTAGAAAACTGCGAATTTGAGATAAAGACCTGTCTGCATATTCCCTCTGGAGCATGAATCGATCCCCCTCATCCCCAGTGCTCAAGGCTCTACGGGCATCTCCCTCGGCATCCTCTCGCCGCTCGGGCGAAAAATATCGATGGGAAAAGGAATATCGCTTTGGAACTCTGTAATTCTCTGCATTCTGATCGAAGTACTTTGCTGCTTCGCGAGAGCTAATCGGTTGAATCGTTGCGATGTCCTCAGTGAGGAAGGTTAGCTTCTGAACTAAACGTCGTCTTATGATGGAGTCATTCACATCTAACCCGAGTCTCAAAGACTCTCTAAAATAAATCTCGTCTTTTACGAATTGGTCTACTAAGTCGTTGAGCTCGTCCTTGGAAGGCTGCCGACCTCGTTGCATCTCATAGATACCGGTCATTCTCTCTAAATCAGACTCTTTTATTTGAATGGAATTTGAAATTTCGCCATTCGGAAAGAAACTAGAGACTGCGAAAATCACGGTGCCGGCTAAAACAAAAGACGTAACGGGATCCTTTAACCATCTCAACATTTCTCTCCCCCTCAGAGCTAACGGTGAACAAAGCTCGCGCTCAAACTACTCCAGAAAAAGCATCGTCGCCAAGACTGTTCATTCAGTCGAGGGCTGAACCAGCACGGCGGCTAAAATCGACGTCTCGGCTCAACTAGTATATGGTTTAGAGGCGAATTGGGTCCATAGAGGGGGTAGTGGTGAAGATTTACGATTCATTCAATAGGGTTTTGTTGCCTGCGATTTTGGTTAGTACACTTATGGCTTGTGGGGAACAGTCGTCCGTCAATGATGTTTCTGTTGATGCGCGGTTCGGTGGAAATCAATTGGAAATGCCGCCAGACACCATAAACGCTAATCCCGAAACTAACGCGACCCGAAATGCCTATTTTGGTGATCTGCATGTCCATACGAATTATTCTTTTGATGCCTTTGCCTTTGGAACAGTGGCGTCGCCCTACGATGCGTATCGGTTTGCGCGGGGAGAGGCGATTAAGCACCCGGCCGGTTTTGATGTAAAACTTCGAGCACCACTCGATTTTTATGCGGTCACAGATCACGCGATGTTTTTGGGCGCTGTAAAAGAAGCAGCCGACACTTCAACGGATTTTTCTAAGTACACCCACGTCCAAGCTTTGCATGACCTGAATGCCCCACAAAATCAGAATTTTGAGAGTTTGCCCCAAAGAGTCACAGCCTTTTCCACTTTTCTGCCCGATACTTTAGCCAAGGTAGCTGATGGTAGTGTCGATGGAGACTTAGTGAATCAGATTGCCAAAGATGCCTGGGCGGACACTATTAAAGCGGCGGAAGCTTTCAATGATCCTGGCAGTTTTACAACTTTCGTGGCCTATGAATTTACTTCATCTACTGATGATCGCGGTAATCTTCACCGAAACGTCATTTTTGAGGCGGCTGATCGTTTGCCCGCAATGCCTTTTTCCCGTTTTCATAGTCAAAACCCAGAAGGTTTATGGGATTGGATGGATGGTCTCAGAAATAATGGGATCGAAGCGTTAGCTATTCCCCACAATTCAAACGGTTCGAATGGCCAGATGTTTAAAATGGTCGATTGGGCCAGCAACCCGGTTGATGATGAATGGGCACGCAAACGAATCCGAAACGAGCCGTTGGTTGAGGTTACCCAGGTCAAAGGTACCTCAGAGACTCACCCAGTTCTTTCACCTGCTGACGAATGGGCAGATTTTGAAATCATGCCTTACCGAGTTGCCACTACATTAGCCAGTGAGCCAAAGGGCTCTTATGCGAGAGAGGCGTTATTGGACGGTTTATCGCTGGCTGATAAGGGTATTACGAACGCTTACCAATTTGGTTTGGTTGGGGCAACGGATACCCATGTTGGAGCTTCTTCTCTTGACGAATCAAACTTTTTCTCAAAGGTGGGCCTTTTGGATGCGGATGGGGCTCGGCGTGGATCCGTGCCAATGAGCGAGGGAGAGGTAGAAATTGTTCGCTCGGCGGGTCGTGTTAATGTTCAAGAGATAGATGGGAATGAGTATGCAACTGGGGCTTACGAGACATGGAGCGCATCTGGTTTAACCGGTGTTTGGGCCGAGGAAAACACCCGAGAAGCCCTATATTCAGCGTTACGTCGAAAAGAAGTCTTTGCGACTTCCGGTCCTCGCATCAAGATCCGCCTTTTCGCCGGATACGACTACGAAGAGAGTGACGATCTTGCGGATCGTTACGCGAAAGGCGTTCCGATGGGAGCTGAGCTCCACGGTGCAGACGGTAGAGCTCCTATACTTGTCGCCAGTGCGTTGAGAGATCCAAGTTCAGCAGCACTGCAACGACTGCAAATTGTTAAGGGCTGGGTTGCGAATGGCCAGACTTATGAAGAAGTATATGATGTTGCCTGCTCTGATGGAGCTCAAGTGGATCCCGAAACCCATCGTTGCCCCGACAATGGAGCAACGGTTGATTTGTCGGATTGCTCTATATCCGAAGATGTTGGTTCGCCAAATCTTGATGTAACTTGGCAGGACCCTGATCATAATCCTAATCATCTTGCTTTCTACTATGCTAGGGCCCTTGAGAATCCGGCTTGCCGTTGGTCGACTTGGGATGCCGTAAAAGCTGGCGTACCGCCTAGGCCGGATCTTAAGAAAACGCTTCAGGAGCGAGCATGGACATCACCTATTTGGGTGATGCCGCAAGAGAGTTAATCTTACCGGTTGAGTTGAGTGTGGTTGATAGGGTTCCCGTAAAAGTAGAGTAGGCCGAGGCGCAAATCCTATTCGTTTGGCTTAACCAGAGAACGCGGCAACGAGAAGACATGGAAAATAGCCCTCAGGTGGAACGAGTAGATTTTCGCATCAAAAGCGCCCGAGAAGGATACGAAGTTCTTTTGCGAAATAAGGACGCGATAACGAACAAAGCTGGTATCGATCAAAACCCGATTTTATTTGTGCATGGAGCCACTTACGGGTCGACTGATACCTTCGACTATAAAATTGGAGATTACTCCTGGATGGATATGCTAGCCCAGCATGGTTTCGACGCTTGGTGTTTGGATATCCTTGGATATGGGCGATCCGATCGACCAAAAGAGATGGGCGAGGCTCCTGAAAACAACCCGCCGCTGAGTGATACTGAGCATGCGGTTTCAGAGATACATCAAGCTGTCTCTTTCATTCTAGATCGGCGAAATTGCAAACAAGTAGATCTAATCGGCTATAGCTGGGGCACTGCGACTTGCGGCTCCTATGCGGGACGCTATCCAGAGCTGGTGGGACGTTTGTTTTTATCAGGAGCGCTCTGGATTGAGGAGGGATCATCGTCCCCCGTAAAGGATTTGATTCCTGCGGAAATTGGCGCCTACAGGACAGTGACAGTCGACGCTATGATGAAGCGTTGGGCAACGGGCCTTGATGATAAAAGTATCGATTCGATTGTTAGCGAATCTGACAGGCGCGATTGGTGTATTAGTACCGCGGGCTGTGATCCGGATTTTGAAACAAATGGTTTTCTTCGGGCGCCCACCGGTGTAGTAAAAGACTTTGCGGCTTTCAGTCAAAGCGGAGATGCTTGGTATGATCCTGGCCTCATAAGATGTCCGGTTCAGATAGCAGTTGGGGAACTGGATCAGGAAACCACTCCCTTACAGGGCCAACAAGTATTTGCGAAATTGGTCAACGCAAAATCTAAACAATTGACGGTTATTGGTCAGGGTACGCACTCGCTATTGTTGGAGAATAACCGTCATCAACTGCACAAGCTTTCTCTTGATTTTTTGAATAGTACCGCCTAATGCCTAAGTTATTTTTCGGTTAGAGATAATGGCGGTAAAACGTTTTGGCATAGAAGTCTCTCTTGTCTGGTGCCACTTTGCATAAGATAGAGGAGGGTAGAAGATTTGAAAAACAGGGCGGAATTAAAGTTGGCTGTTGTGTATACGTTTATTTTCTTAATTTTCTTATCCACCATCAGTTCCGCATCACCTGTGGGTGAGTCACCATTAGTTAGGCAAACGAGTTTTGGCGAGGTGGAGGGTGCATGGGCCATTGAAGCTGAGCAGATTGGTGTTTTCCGTGGAGTGCCTTATGCCAAACCGCCGATAGGCTTGTTGCGATGGAGACCGCCCCAACCGCTTGAAGGCATACCCACTCGACTGCGGGCAACTGAGTTTGGTAACGCTTGTTATCAGCCGTATAGCTATAATCAGTTCGTTTGGTCTAGAGGCGAGTTTGCGCGGGGGGAGGATTGCCTCCATCTTAATATCTGGGGTCGTTTAGATTCAGAGAAAAAGAGACCCGTGATGGTGTGGTTCCACGGGGGAGCTCATACCGGCGGATCTGCGCACGTTCCTCTCTTTGATGGCAAAGAGTTTGCGCGAAACGGTGTGGTCCTTGTAACTGTTAATTACCGTTTGGGCGTTTGGGGATTCCTCGCACACCCTGCGTTAAGTGACGAGTCTGAGAATGACTCTTCAGGAAATTACGGCTTGTTGGACAAGATTGAATCGCTCAAATGGGTCAAAGAAAACATCGCTTCCTTTGGAGGTGACCCGGAAAACGTGACTATATTCGGGCAATCTGCAGGGTCGGCGAGCGTTTGTGCACTCATGACATCTCCACAAGCTCAAGGACTCTTTCATAAAGCGATTGGCCAATCCGCCAGTTGCCTGAATGCCTATGACTCAGATGTGACAGGGGAGGAGAGAGGACATCGACTGATGAGAGAGGCTTTTGGTCGGAAAGAGCCCAAAAGCAGCGACTTACGAAGTATCAAAAATGAAGACCTTCTTAACTTAAAAGGCTACGCGCAATGGGCATCGTCTCCGAAAATAATTGTTGATGGTTGGGTCTTGCCAAAGCCGCCATTAGAAGTATTCGAAGCCCGAGAACAGAGTAAAGTTCCCGTTCTTCTCGGATCATTAGCGAATGAAGGTTTATTTCTTTTCCCGCAGAATGAAAATCTATCGGTGGAGGAGTTTGACGACTATTTGAGAACCACTTTTGGTGATGGTGCTGATCGAGTAAAGCTAGCTTATGCGGCCGAATTCGACGAGTCGCCAGGCAAAGCCCAACACGAAATTCGTACGGACCTCTTTATGGGATTTAGCATGCGCAAATGGGCTGGCTATCAAAGTTCAGTCGGACAACCGTCATACCTTTATTTCATGGATTATGTGCCGCCAGCTTTTCAAATGTATCTTGCTGAGTCTCCTGCGCTTTCTCTACCCCAGGGCCCGCGAAGCGCCGGTGCTTATCATTCAGGTGAATTAGCTTATGTCTTTAATAGTCTTTCCGAATTCGGAGAAATGTGGAGCAAAGACGATAAGATTATGGCAAAACGGATGAACCAATATTGGAGTTCATTCGCGAAAACAGGGAAGCCGGTGGCTGAAAGTGGTGGTGTATGGGACCCCTATCAACCCTCTGCATATAATACTATGCAGCTCAACCTTAAAGGTGAGCAATCTCAAAAGGTAAGAAGTGCTAAGTATTCGGCGTTGGAGAGCGTCTCTCGATAGATATTTAATTAAATTGACTTCGGACGTCGGGCACACCGAAACGCACATATTATTAGAATGGCCCCTCCAGCAATACATTCGTATTTGAGTGATTAAGGGCAGCGGTCATGTCCAGTGTATACCTAAACCTTTAGATTAAATATCCCGTTAAGGTTAATATTCTGCGATAAAGAAGCGCTTGGCTTTTAAATCCGTCAGATTCCTTCTGTGACTCAAAGAAGGAAACAAACGCCCTACCGGTAAAAGGAAAGGTTCATATGAATAGTAATTCCAGAGGTGCACGTTGCGCCATCGTTCTGTCTCAAATTTGTTTGGGGGTTTCTTTTTCAAGCGTCTTATGGGCAGATTCAGAGGATGAGGTTATAGAGGAGCAGAGAGTTACAGGCAGTTACCTAAAGAGGTCAATGCAAGAGCAGCCTAATCCTGTTGAAATTTATAGTCGCTCAGACTGGCAAGATAGGGGCTCGCCACAAATCGCTGACATAATTCGGACGACGCCAGCCGTATCGGGAGCACTTAATATTTCGGATCAGTTCACAGGCTCTGGTGTCGCAACCGGTTTGAAAACTGTAAATATTCGAGGGTTAGGTGCTACTAGGACACTCGTCTTGATGAATGGGAAGAGAATGGCAGTAACTCCGACGACGACGAGTTACGCAGAGGAAGAATATGCGGTCGACATAGGTAGCTTCCCGTCGATTGCGATGGAACGAGTGGAGCTATTGAAGAGCGGCGGCGCCGTTAGCTACGGGAGCGACGCGGTCGCGGGTGTTTGGAATTATATTACGAGAGACGAATTCGAGGGGCTTGAAGTTGAGATTAATCGGAGTTTTATTGACCAAAGTGATGGAGGCGATCAGACATTTGGTATCATTTGGGGAGGGTCAACTAATGCCGCCAACCTGGTCGCGTCCCTGGAGTATGAAAGCAGAGATCGGTTAAACATCTGGCGTCATGGGCAGGTCGACCATAACGGTGAATGGCCATTTGGCCTTTCGTCGTGGGGCAATCCTGGAACCTTCCTGCCAGCATCATTCGACTTTTCCAATATAGTGGTGGACCCCGAATGTGGGAGGGATTACGGGAATGGTGGCGTCGCTATTCAAGGAACGTTTTTTGGTTTTAGCAGATGCGGTTTCAGTTTTATGCCCTTCAGTAATGTTATCGATCCGCAAGAACGACTGAAGTTTTTAACTCAGTTCAAGATTGATCTAGGAGGTGGAACAGAAGTTTACGGGGAGGCATTTTGGTCAAAGCTGAATGCTACATATGAGGGCTCTCCGAGTTATCCTCCAGTGAACCCTGGAGCAGATTTTTTAACTCCTGTGCCTCTTCACAATCCCGGCCTGGCCGATTTGATTTCGACCGGTATGTCTGAGAATCAAGCCGCCGCTTATAATTTTGCAGGCGGCGCTTTATGGTTTGGTAGATCACTCGCGGCCGAGGGCCCCGCTGTTCAATTTCCGCGTGAGCACACCAATCTTAGGCTGACTGGTGGAGCAAAAGGATATATCCCTTTTGATCTAACAGAGGGTCTGGATTTTGATTTTTCCATAATCTACTCAGAAGCCAGCTCGGAACTTGGCGCGTTTGACGTAGTTACAGAGCGATTTAATGCTGCCTTATATGGATTGGGTGGAAGCAATTGCGAAAAGCAGAATGACAACCTAGCAGACCCTGCAAATGACGATCTACGGGGCGACTCTGTGTCAGGCTGTTATTACTTTAATCCTGTTTCCTCGGCTATAAGTGCGAGCCCGGGCAGTAGTTTGTATAATGAACCTGAAGTTCGTTCATGGTTCCTAGGTGATTCGTCAGGCGTCTCCGATAATCGTTACGGCGTGGCCGAATTTGTATTGAATGGCGAACTACCCTCTTTTGAGCTCAATGGTGGATATCCTGTATTCGCCGTGGGGTCGCAGTACCGCTGGTTTCAAACTAGGTATACGCCTACCGGTCTTAATAGGGTCGATACGGTTCAGTCTTCTCCTTTTCATTTTCTTGGGGTCCAGCTTCCTAACGGTTGGCAGTCAAGAAATTGGTCTATCTTCGGAGAATTGGCGCTTCCACTAACCAACTTTTTAGACTTGGAGGCGGGTCTCCGCCATGAGAACTATTCATTTGACGCCGCGACCAAACCAAAGCTGGCGGGGCGTTGGGACGCTAGTGATTATATAAGCGTTAGAGCTTCAATCGAGCAGGTGTTCCGCGCGCCTTTACTGCCAAGCTCGCCTCAATTTTCCTTGGGTCTATATGAGCCAACAAATCAGTTCGTCCCTTTTGAGGTCCCCGTGCCTACTGACATCGAACCCGAAGAGTCTACTAATTTCAACGTAGGAGTCATAATTACACCTCCTCTAGAAATGACCATTATGGTCGACTATTACCGAATATCTTTTGATAAACCGTTCGCGAAAGAAGCATTTAATTGTGAATGTGTAGAGCCTATTTACGATGAAAGAGGCCGGTTAACTAAAGTAATTAGAGAGGTAGTGAACGGCGAAGGAGTGCTAACCGATGGTCTAGATTTCGAGATCGATTTTCTCACAGACTCACGATTCGGTCTCTTTTCCGCCGGGTTGAGAGGCAACTATGTCTTATCATTTGAGGTCGCTGGCCTAAATTTTGGCGAAGATTGGGAGGCGGCCGGAAAATACAACTCTCGTTTGGCTGGAGCGGGTTTCGAGGTTAGGCCTATGCCCCAGCTGAAACTGAACGGCTGGACGAGTTTGAAAAGGGACAGACACAATATTGGATTAAATCTTAGGTACGTGGACGGTATGGAAATTCCCTTCTACCTCGCGGAAGGTGCGTCTAATGCGGGATTGGGAAGCTCAATAGATGCCATGCTCACATTAGACGCTCATTACAGTTTTGAGCTTTTGCCTAATAGCGCATTAGTTACTGTGTCTTTGCATAACGTGACAGATGAACGTGCACCCTTGGTGCCTCATGAGCAGGGCTACGATGCTTATTCCCACTATGTTCTGGGACGAGTCGTGAAATTAGGGTTCAACTACAGAATGGAGCAATAGGCTGCGTTATTGTCGTCTTATTCCTTTCACCTCGCTCAAGACGCATCGATATCCCCGAATTGATTGGAAACTTTTTTGCTTACCTGGCAGGAGATATTGTCCCGCTAGAACGTTCGGTTTTAAGGAAAAGTCATCATCGAATTCGCTCGATTCACAGTCTTTCAAAGACCACTGCAATCTTATCTCTCTGATCTCGTATTCAGAGTAATTGATTACTGTTGCGGATTGCGGACCAGGCACAAGCCGATAGTCGGTTCCGTCCACGAGCTTCCTAAGGCGGTCGTTCCGACGAAGAGAACCCGGCTTGCTGATTGAGTGGACTCTACCATTTAGAAAGAAAACTTTGCCATTTCCAAGAGCCGCATC
>CAJXCK010000062.1 GCA_913051785.1 uncultured Gammaproteobacteria bacterium | reverse complement strand
TGAGACCGGGCAATTTGATGAGATTTGGACCTGGCGTAAGTTCTGGGTAGGGCTCCCCGGAAATGACGTCCACTTCATGTCCCATCTCGAATAGAGCTTTTGCAAGACACCTAATGTAGATGCCTTGGCCGCCACTATATGGATTACTTCTATAACCTAGGAGTGCAATTCGTAGCTTTGAGCCATTTGAATCTTTTTCGCTACTAGTAAAAGGCTTCAGCTTTTTGTCGATTGGCATTTAGTGATTGCGTTTTTCAGAAGAAGCTCGAGGCACTCAGGGTACCATTGAATAATGTTGCCAGTTACCCTCTATCAGGATAAATTTCTCTCGGTTGTGTGGCACATCCCCTAAACGAAGTTCCAATTTCTCGAATTCAAACGGTACGAGTAACAGTCCAGCGGCCGAATCCGGTGCCGTGGATCCGTCAAGTAAGGCTATTTCTTTCAATTTCGTTGTGAAACTTGTTGCCTCCGCTGGCTCCAAGTTAGCACTCTGAGGCTTTTGTCTCTCGTAAAACCAATCAAGTTTTTTGGGCGTTTCCGGTCTTTGTTTCCAGCTTTGCTTTATCATTTCTGGATCTAAAGCGGCGCAGGATGCCTTGATACGGTACTGAATCTCCACACTCGGCCAGTAGGTCTGTAGAGAAACGCCTCGATCTTTTTGATTCCACTTGGGACTGGATTTGTTGATAAAGACTCCAAGTTGCCCATCGATATTCCTCAAAACGAGTGTTCGTCCTGTTGGATAATCATTTGATTCTGTGGTGATAAATACGCAGAGAGGCGCGGTCGGATCTCCGAGTTCCCTCGCGCGAGCTTGATCCGAAAAGAAAGTATCTAGAGGATTCACCGGCTATTTTCGCGCATAAGACTTCGACTAGTAAGTCGTCCCGAGCATCGGACCAAGAACGAAAGATAAAGGTTTAGAGGGATAAGAGACTCTTCTGCCAAATCTTTCATTGCAATTTTAAGTTCCTTTACCCGAATCGTCTTCCATGACTGATTTTTTGAGATCTGCTATATCTTTCTGAATTTCTGTCAGCCGAAACAAAACGTCTGGGAGGTCGTCGCTTATTCTCCAAAGACAATAAGTACAAACCGCTACAGCTAAAAAAGTTAGAAATTCGAACATTTGAATGCTCCCAATGGCCTTTGATTCAGGGTGACAAGATACTATGTCTTGCGGCTCTCGTTAACACAATCTAAGCGTTTATTAAGCTTCAGCGATGTTGCCTTTTTGTAAAAGAAGCTCACCGCAACCAACCTTCAGGGCCTCAAAATTTCCCTTAATTTCGTAAGATAGAAGCTCCATTGTGTTCATGTTGAATTGTGGATGTTCTTTGGCCATTAAAAAACTAGCAAGCTGACTCAGACCCGGGTTATGCCCAATGATGGCCAGATGCTCAATGTCCTTCGGAACGGTTTGTATAGCCTGGGTGAGTTCCTCCAACGATGCGAGGTAGAGTGCTGGCAAGTAAAAGAACTCGCAATCAAGGGATTTAAAAATGGAATTCGCCGTTGTTCTTGTTCGAACAGAGGGGCTAGACCAGGCCCAATCTATATTTAGTGGATTTTGAGATAACCAATCAGTTGTTCGAGCTATCTCGAGAATCCCCTCTTCGCTGACGACTCTGTCAAAGTCCCTCTGTCCGACTGCTGTCGCCTTGCTAGCTGCGTGGCGTATAAGCGTTAACTGAGGTATCCCACTAACTCCAAATCTCTAAAAACTCATCTATCGCCTGCATTTGGCCACCTGTCGCTGAAGACGGCACGATGATGGGCGTCTTTATGCCAGAGTCGAACCAGGCCTCGATGCCATCTCTGACCTCTGTCGAAGTTCCAAACAAGGTGGTGTCTGATAACCAACGATCGGATAAACAATCAGGTACTTTATCAAAATCTTTTTCATCAATTGCTTTTTCGACGTCGTGCATTTCTTGCTCGTAGCCGGCCTCCTTCCAGTAATTTCGGTAGTTTGGTAAGAAGGCGTAACTTGTCAGAGTTTTCCTATTCACGGCGGCGGCTGCCTTTTTATCTTCACTTATGCAAGTTGGAATCATATTTCCAATGAAAAAATCATCATCTGATTTTTTCTTTGATTCCAACTGGCCAAGAGAATGTTCCATATGGCTTCTAGCACCGTTGGCAAAAACCATTCCACCCGCAATTTCTTCAGCTAGCCGTATCATTTTGTCTCGCAGTGTCGCTAAAACAATCGCCGGCAAATCTCCTACTCTTGGGACGGCTTGTAAGTCCGAAACGAACTGCCGCATATCCTGCAGCGGTTTACCTGCACTAATTCCCAGACGTTTTAACGCTGGTTCATGACTTACCCCCACCCCGAATTTGAATCGACCGTCTGAGATTTCATGAATGAAAGCCGCCGTTTGTGCAAAGTCTGACGGATTCCTTGTATATATTGGGGTAATACTCGTGCCAATCGTTATTTCTGACGTTTCTAGAGCTATCGCCTGGCATAAAGCCAAACTATCCCCCAAGCTCGGCCCGAAAATCCCTGAGAATCCTCTTGCCTCGATATCTTTTGCAAGTTCGATTGTCTTTTTTCTCCGGCCAGGTACGGCTGCTAAGCTTATTGCTGGTAAACGAGTCATGACTTTTTATCCTTGCAAAAAAACATTGTAGCCTGTAATCCGCTAGCAAATGGCAGAAAGTTTTTCCAAAAAAATCTCGTTCTGGTTCTTCGTCCCAACTGTCACGCGAAATGCATTTTTTAATCTGCTGGTATCGAAATAGCGCACCAGGACGCCCGATTCACGCAAACGGTCGTAAATTTGCTTTGCATTGATTTTGAGCTCAGAGGACTCTACCAGAATGAAATTCGTCTGACTTGGATTGACTTTAAAACCTAGCTTGCGCAGTTCTTCGCTAAGGCGGCTGCGCTCTATTCTGATTCTGTTCCAGACGTTGTTTGCGTAATCCTGATCTTGAAGAGCGACTAGACCAAGCTCCTGGTTTAATCTACTGGTATTATAACTGTCAGCGGTTTTCTCCCTAATAGGGGCAACAAGTTTTTCGTTGCCGACCAGATACGCCAGTCTCAAACCCGCTAAACCATAACCCTTGCTAAGAGTCCTAAGAGCTAGGACGTTTTCGTGGTTTTTTACAATCTCCGCGGTGTCGTATTTCAACTCTGTGTCCACAAAGTCGAAATATGCTTCGTCGATCAGTAAAACACCGGGAGTTGAATCTGCTATAGCGCTAAGAGCCTTGGCTGTTAAAAATCTGCCGCTGGGAGCGTGGGGATTTACGATAAAAGTCAATTTCGCCTCTGATTTAATCGCCCTATCGACAAAATCATTTGGTAAAGACCAATCCTCGTTGAGCGCTAAAGATAAACTCTTCGCGTTTTGAATTCCTGCGAGTACCGAGTAAAGGGAGTAAGTTGGATCTTCGAACAAACAGCATTCGCCCGGATCTACAAAAGTGGTCATCGCTAGTCTAAGTCCTTCATCGCCGCCGTGAGTAATGGCAATATTCCTCGGGGTTAACCCGTGCATTTCTGCGATGAATTCCCGAAGCAAAGATGAGGTCGGGTCTGGGTAAAGATTCAGGGCCTCATAATTGAAATTTTCCAATAATTCTCCGACCCTTTTTGTCGGTGGGAACGGAGATTCATTTGTGTTGAGTTTTATAATATCAGGTGCTGAAAGTTGCTCACCAGGGGCATAACCCTTCATATTTCTTACATTAGGACGCTCAAAGTTACTCATTTTGATCTTTAGAATTCTCGTCACTTTCCTCAACAGCTGGACCCAAAATGATAGATATCCATTTTGTGGCATCGTTATTTTCTAGGGCGATCTTGGCAGCAACGGTAAGTGGTACAGATAAGAACATGCCAACAGGACCCAGAAGCCAGCCCCAAATTATTAGAGAGATGAAGACTACAAGTGCGGATAGTCCTAGTCCGCGTCCCAAATATTTGGGTTCGATGAAGTTACCCACAAACGTATTGGTAAGAAGGAAAAGGCCCAACGTAACAACTGCATAAATGGGTCCCAGCTGTATCAGGCCAAGGACGATAGGAGGTATCGCCGCTATTATTGAACCAATATTCGGTATGAAATTAAGGAATATGGCTAGAAGAGCCCACAGGATCGGAAAATCAACACCAATCAGCCATAACCCGGACCCCACGATAATCCCCGTAAGGAAGCTGGTGCTCGTCTTTATGGCAAAGTATTGGTTCGTTTTAGCCAAAAAGTTTTCAAGACTCTGACCTCTAGAGTCTGTTTTTCCTCTGATCAGACCAAGCTTTTGAGGAAAGGAGTTTGCTTCAGCTAGGATAAAGACTGCGGTCAGGCCGATTAATACCCCATTGCTCAGAATATTACCCATACTGGTAATGGTTGAAGCGACTAGATTGAGTATTGACGAAGGTTGCAATGCGTTTATGAAAACGGAGGGTTGCAGCTGCGGGAAGGTTTGAGAAAGTTGCGTGTTTAGGTTCGCTTGTAGAGACTCAAGCCGCTGTTGATAAAAAGGAAGCTTGGTCGAAAAATCAGCGCCGGCCTGAAAAAAAAGCACTCCAATCAGGACAAGAAGGAGAACGCTGAGCAGTAAGACGATGGTGAGAGCGAGGTTGCGATGTACTCCTCGGCTTTGAAGCCAAAATAGTGGTGAACTGGCTAAGACGGCCAGAAAACCAGCGAGCAATATCGGCACCAGCAGTCCCTGACTATATTTGATAGCGCCAGCTAGGATGACCAAACAAGCAAGGCCTATCAATATGTTCAATACTCGATGATTAGTTGGGAGGACCATGATTTTATTGGGTGCTGGAACGAAATGCTCGTTTGTTTAGCAAACTAGGAATTTGAGCTCTGACCTCTAGAACCTGCTCTTCATTGATTTCTGCCAGCGCGTAACCGTCTCCTTCGGGCAACTCTGCGAGGACTCTGCCCCATGGATCAACTATCACTGAATGACCAAAAGAAGATCTATTTTTGCTGTGTTTTCCATGTTGGGCGGGCGCGATAATATAACTTTGTGTTTCGATGGCTCTCGCTTTTAGTAAAGTATGCCAATGCGCTTGACCAGTTTCTTTTGTAAAAGCAGAAGGGACCGCATGAGAAATTGCCCCAAGTTCAGTGAGGCATTGGTAGAGAGCTGGAAACCTCACATCATAACAGATCGTCAGGCCCAGCTTCCCAAAACCAGTCTCAGTAGTTACTGCAACATCGCCCGCTTCTGTATGTTTTGACTCCATTAGTTGTGGACCGTTTTCGATGGCCACATCGAATAAATGAATTTTCCTATAGGCTGCAGCAATCTCACCGGATTCATTAAGCAATATAGCTGTGTTGAAGCATTTATCAGGGTTTGGCGACGCCTCATGAAAGCCACCAAGTAACAATGGGCATTTTAGGTTGGCTGCAAGATCTTTACACCGAGTTAAAATTGGGCCGTCGTCCGTGAGAGACTCTAGAATCTCTTTTTTCCCCTCGTGGCGACCGATGTATGCAAATGCTTCAGGCCAGGTTATGAATTCTGCTCCTGAGCTAGCTGCCTGTTTGCTTAAGACCTCCAGGGTAGCGAGGTTGGTCTCTACATCTGTTCCAGCGCAGTGTTGCACTACGGCCACGACACTCATATCTACTCGGGTTTGTCCGATTTGGATTTAAAGTAACGTTGCTCAGGTTGTAAACACTCGATTGACGCGCTGAGAAATTCCTCCAATTCAGGCACGTTGAAAGCATCCATCTCCGACACAAAACTAATAGAGGTGCCTGTAGAACCAGCTCTTCCTGTGCGTCCAATCCTGTGAACATAATCCTCGGGATCCTCAGGTAAATCGTAGTTAATAACATGGCTGACGTCCTCTACGTGAATACCCCGTCCAGCGACATCGGTGGCAACTAAATATGGAAGTTTCCCTGACTTGAAACGGTCTAGAGTAGCCAGTCTTTTTTTCTGCGGAACATCCCCAGCCAGGACCTCGCAACGTATATCAGCTTTCTGCAGGCTTGAAGCCACCGAATGGGTTTGATCTCTACGATTCGCGAAGATAATGGCTCGCTCAGGTCGATCAAGTTCGAGGATTTTTTTTAATACCCAATCTTTTTGGTCTGCGCCAACCAACCAGAATTGTTGTTCGACGGTATCGGTAGCGACTTGCTCGGCTTCGATAACAATGTGTTCTGGATCCAGAGTCCAGCTCTCCGCGAGTCTCATTACGTCTTCATTAAACGTTGCCGAAAAGAAAAGCGTTTGTCGTTGCCTTTTGTGCGGCGTTTGATAGACGATTCTGCGAACATCAGGTATGAAACCCATATCGAGCATGCGATCGGCTTCATCAATGACGAGTGTTTCGACGCCCCGAAGATTGATCTGTTTTCGTTGTATGAAATCGATCAGTCTGCCTGGTGTCGCTACAACCAAATCCACCGCTCTTTTTTCTAACTTTTTTTGCTGTTTTTCGAAGTCCATGCCGCCAACTAGCGAGAGCAACTGAAGGTTCATATGTTTTGAAAGATCCATAGCATCACTCTCAATCTGAAGAGCGAGTTCTCTTGTGGGAGCCAAAACAAGAGCGCGAGGTGATCCTAAGGCAGGTGCTTCTTGCAGAGGGTTTTCCCACATTTTTGTAAAAATCGAGATTAGAAAAGCCGCGGTTTTCCCAGTCCCTGTTTGGGCCTGACCGGTTACATCATAATCAGACAAGCCATAGGGAAGCGATTCGGCTTGAATAGGAGTGCAGGAGACAAACCCTAAATCTTCGATGGCGCTAAGTAGAGGTTGAGGGAGTGCAAATTCGTCGAAGCGACAAATTGTCCCATCAACGTCACCCTCGAGTTTGTCCTCAGCGTCTATCAAAGTCATCCTTGATTCAATATTTTTCTAGCGCTCGCAAGCTTGGTGCACAGCGTCAAGACTTTCATTGCACTCTCTAATTCCGAGAGTTTTGCAAACGTCGGAGCAATTCTTATATTTCTATCTTTTGAGTCTATCCCATAAGGAAAGGTTGCGCCGGCGGGTGTAAGGGTGAGTCCAACATCTTTCGCTAAATGCACAATTTCCCTGGCTAATCCATCCATTACGTTAAAGGACACGAAATAGCCTCCTTTGGGCTTAGTCCAATCAGCTATAGCCAGATCTGAAAGCTCTTCTTCCAAAATCTTTGAGACTAGGTCAAATTTTGGGCGCAAAATATCAGCGTGAGCAGACATATGCGTTTCAAGTTTGTTATCTAAGAAGCGAGCGTGCCGAAGTTGATTAACCTTATCTGGACCAACCGTCAGAATCGAAAGATATTTTAATATCTCCGATCTAACCTTATCTGAAGCAGATAGGAATCCAACGCCTGCACCAGCAAATGTGATTTTGCTGGTTGAGGCGAATTGGACTATGTGATCGAGTGTTCCTTTTTTCAGAGCAACGTCGCGGATAGATGCCAGCTTATCCATGCGTGGAGAGAGATCATGGACTGCATAGGCGTTGTCCCAAAGAACCACAAAATCATCCGCGGCGGCGATATTGGGGAGATCGGCGATAAATTCGACGGTTTCATCTGGAAGCGTTATACCGGTGGGATTCCCATATTTGGGCACGCACCAAATTGCCTTAATTGAAATGTCCTGAGAGACAAACTGCTTTATTTGGTCGACATCCAATGATTGGGCAGTGTAGTCGATATTTATCATCTGTAGATCAAAAAATTCACTCATGGCGAAGTGTCTGTCGTAACCGGGCACGGGGGCGAGAACTTTTGGTGAAGTTGAATTGTCCCACTTGCGCTTGTCGCCCCACAGACCTTTTTTCAAGGCTGTCGATAACGTTATATACATAAGAGTTAAGCTGGAGTTGCCTGCTGCAATAATTTCATCCGCTGGCACACCCATTATGGCTGCCCCAAGACATTTGGCTTCAGGGATCCCGGATAATTCTCCGTAGTTTCTCGTGTCGATTCCAGACGAGCTGATTAGTTCATTCGGTTCGAGATTGTTTGCTAACAGATTGCTCAGCTCTAGCTGCTCTGGTGATGGTTTACCTCGGCTCAGATCCAAGTTAAGGCGATCTTTTCCAGAAAGCCTAACTAATCGGTCATACTCTAGAGACCAGGAATTTTCTAGCTCTCTGAGTTTCTCTGCTTGAAGGCTCGTTAGCATCTAGTTCGGCACCTTAATTTAGCCCTATTTTTTCGTCGCGACCCAACATTATATTGAGATTTTGTATCGCGGAACCGGCGGCTCCTTTAACGAGGTTGTCGTATCTGGCTATTAGGTGGATGTGCTCTTTGTTGCCAAACACCATTAGCTCCATATCGTTTGTTTCATTACAGCCAATTGGATTGAGAAAATCATCCGTCAAAGGCTGTGATGAGGCAAATGGAATGACCTTTATAAATTTTTCACTTTCGTATCGACGCCTAAGGCAGTCATGTACATCCTTTGCCTGGTGACCGTTTAATTCTGAAGAGAATAATGAGATTTGGATTGTCATGCCGCGATAAAATGAGCAGACAGTAGGTATAAAAATCGGCCGCACTTCTGAACCCGAATGAATCTGCATCTCACCCACATGCTTGTGGTTGAGATTGAGTCCATATATTCGACTAATCATGGCCTCATCATCGCGGGGAGTTTCCTCTAATTCTGAAATCATCGCCTTTCCCCCGCCGGAATAACCTGACACGGCGTTGCATCGCAGGAGAGTCTCAGCTTTCAGCAGCCCTTCCTCTATCATTGGTCTGACAAGTAACAGATATCCTTGGGGATAGCAGCCCGGATTCGAAACTCTCTCGGCGCTAGCTATTTTCTGGCGCTGCGTCCTTGTAAGTTCCGGTAATCCATAAGTCCAATCTGGATGTGTTCGATGGGCAGTGCTTGCATCGATCACCTTGCATTTACCACCAATAACTTGAGCCGCTTCTGCTGCAGCCTGATCGGGTAGGCAAAGTATTACAATGTCTGCCTCCGCGTAGATTGCTGACCGCGCCTTCAGATCTTTTCTCGAATCCTCGGGGATTTGCAAGATCGTAAGATCCCCCCGCTTGGCAAGTCTGCTAGCTAGCTCCAGGCCCGTCGTGCCAGCTTGTCCATCAATGAAAACATTTGTCATAAACTTTTTTGCCTTTGAAGAGAAGGCTCTCTCTTCGCTCGAGTAATTCGGTTGCGATCATAACTCAAGAAGGATAGTACCGATATGCGATTCAAACTGGTCCACCCTTCTGCCTTTTTGTCTCCGTCATCGCCAGCAAGCTCTTGTCAGGATATTCAAGTCGCATTTGGTTGATAAATCGCAACGTTTTCAGAGCATCAAACCAGTTGGTCAGTTGTTGTAATTTTTGGTGCGGGTCGATTCTTTGCCGGTTTATCTGTTCTACCTGCTTTATAAGTCCGAGGTTAATCAGAGTCTTAATGGCGAGGAACTGTGCTTTGTCAGTTGAATTTTGAGGTTGACGGATCCGAGTATCCTCAAGAAAGTCGGGGTTCCTGCTGATCTTATCGATATATTGGAGAGCGCACTTGAGAACCCGAAAGCAACATTCGTTGTAGCTTTTAAATCCGCCCTCTGATCCGTGTTGCTCAAGGAGAGACCTTATTTTCTTGAGATTAGTTCCAGTACCAAAGGGTACTCTGTCAGATAATCTTGCCTCGATCTCAATTGGAGTGCCTGCCACAGCTTTGATATGAGCAAGTTTTCGAATCTTGTTCAACATGTAAAAGTCCTCCCCCGCGTTTTTTTTGGGGAAACCGCGGACCGCGGCATAGGTTGACGCTCCTATCACCATCGTACTGCCAAGAGCAGTAAAGCCGTAAATACTTCCGCTTTCGGACACAGACTTTTCATAGTGGTCCATGTGCAGTTCATACAGTCTGGCGCATTTTTGTAACGTGGTGTCGTTGGTGACGTGCGTGAATGGGAAAAGTACGGCGCCGGCAACGGGTAAATTCCGAAGGAAGTAATCCGAGGGCAAAACAGCGTCAGCATCCGTCAGGTATATCCATTGGGATTTGATTTTATTTTGAGCGATGAGGGAGAGCGCGATGTCAGATCCTATTTTTCTTGCTAATCCAACCCCCTCTTTGGGCGGTATTCGCCTTCCCTCAGTTACACGGTCTACTATTAATAAAGGAAACGATGAACTTCGCCTGAGGTCCTCGAGGCAAGCTAGCGTTCGCTCGATCTTTTCTCCTAAAGATTCGAATAGCGACCCGGTAACATTTGTTTGTTCTGGCGCATTAACTATTGGAATTATGAGGGTATCTTCTGTCGTTATGTTTTTGAATACTGAATTAAGGCAATCGGATTTCTCGTCGAATATGGGTACTACGAGTACTTTTGAGAAAGCAGCTTGAGAGCCAAACTCTTCTTCGAACTTCGAGATATAGACCTGGCTTTCTTTTTCGGCGTAGCTTTCTAGATACTTATTAATGAGTTTGTTATTTATGGTTGGCCTCGGTATTTCGTTCAGTGCAGGCGGGCACTTATAGGTAATGCTGCTAAAATATCGTTCTCGATCTCAGACAGTTCGTTGAATCTTGATACGATCTCGCTCTCTGGATAATTACTGGAAGCCAGATTGACGAATAAAACCCAATGCCTCGCTTCACTCTTTGCCAGGTTACGGTAAAAATCGGCCAACTGGGCATCCTTGAGGTGTTGGGCTACGAGTTCGAATCTCTCTGCGCCTCTGCGCTCGATTAGTGCTGCGATAAGCAACCTATCCAGCAAAAATTCGGCTCTACCTTTCCGGGCCTTTCGATTCAATTCGGCAACGTACGTGTCCTTGCAATCCGATTGAGGGATTAAGCCTCGCTTTAGGATTAGGTTGATCACTTGCTTGTAATGAGCGAGCTCCTCTATTGCCAAATCGGTCATGGCAATCAGGATATCTGGGCGATCTGGATAATGAGAAGCCATGCTTAAAGCCATTCCTGAAGCTTTCTTTTCGGCGGACGCGTGATCCGACAGAAAAGTGTCGAAGTCAGCTAGCACGACCTCCACCCATCGGGGTTTAGTTTTATCGAGGTCTACTAGTCCTCGTAAATTGACTTTAGCCATGCCTCAAGGTCCTTGATCTCCTGAGGACACACCTGGTGTCCCATCGAATACTCATGCCACTCCACTTTGTATCCTAGCTCGAGCAGCTTTTGTCGGGATGTGATCGCTCTAGTTATCGGAATCATTGGATCTGCGAGACCGTGAGCCATGAATATTTTCGTATCTAGGTTGGCTAAACCGACTCTTTGCGCCAGCTCCTCGTGATTATTAACGTAAGTCGACAAAGCCATAATCCCAGCAAATTTCCTTTCTGCAACCAGTCCTGATTCTAGTGCTATAACCCCGCCTTGCGAGAAGCCAGCTACCGTTATCTTCTCATGAGCGACCCCTTGCTCTAGTTCATCTTCGATTAATTCCTCTATCTGAGTCTTCGACGCATCTATGTCCTCCTGGTCCGCGATCGGGGATCCTTCTCGGATGTCGTACCAAGCTCGCATTTCCATACCGCCGTTTATGGTTATTGCGCGCTTCGGAGCATTGGGAAATATAAAACGGAGTGGAGCTTGAATTTCGAACATATCTACAAGAGGTTGAAAGTCAGTAGCGTCGGCACCCAAACCATGAAGCCAAATAACCGTTCCTACTGGATCTGCCCCCGTTTCGTTGATCAGACACTCTAGTGAAGCCATACTTCTAAATCCCTCTTGGTTCAGTCTGTTTTTTATGTTGCCGATTTCAAAAAATTGAAAAGAGTGTAATTTTCACTTTATTTTCCGTGAAAAACTATAACGTTCATGACTCAAGTTTTTTACAGCTTAGCAAGAGGGAAATTGTCGAGGGCGCTTTGAAGGAAGATTCGAGATCAACTATCGCTGTTCGGTTTTTGAAACCCTATTCGGGGCAAATTGCAATTGCAGTGGTTGCACTTACGCTTACCGCCAGCGCTGTGCTATCGCTTGGCCAAGGGATCCGCATAATTATCGACTCCGGGTTCGCTAGTGGTGAACAGGGTCTCTTGACGAACTCTCTTTTATTTTTCGGTGTCGTAGCGTTCGTTTTGACTGTTGGGACATACATTCGTTTTTATTTTGTATCGAAGATCGGTGAAGAGATCACGGCTGATTTGCGAAGGGCCGTTTTTGATCACCTTGTTTGGGTTCGCCCCAACTTTTTTGACGTTAATTCCCCGAGCGAAATTCAATCAAGGATCACCACGGATACAACCCTAATCCAAACAGTAGTTGGCTCTTCGCTGTCTGTAGCCATTCGAAATATTCTGACGCTTTTGGGCGGCGTGATCTTGCTTTTTATAACGAATTTTAAATTGTCGGTGATTGTACTAGCCTGCGTCCCTCTTGTTGTTTTTCCGGTGGTCTTCTTCGGCCGAAAAGTAAGAATTCTTTCATATGAGTCACAACATAAGATTGCTGATGTAGGCGTTCATGTAGGCGAGAGTTTTCGAAATTTGAAGATTCTGCAATCTTTCAACCACGAGAAATTAGATATTCAGAGGTTTGCGGAAAAAGTCAGGATCTCCGTAGCTGTATCCATAAAACGAATCAAATACCGAGCTGCTTTAACTGCGGCGGTAATGGTTCTTGCCTTTGGCGCGATCGCAGCGATGATTTATATAGGAGGAGTTGACGTTCTGTCGGGCAAAATTTCGCCTGGAGATTTGGCTGCCTTTATTTTCTACGCCTTCCTTGTAGCAGGCGCTCTCGGGGCGGTGTCGGAAGTTTGGGGCGAATTGCAACGAGCGCTCGGTGCAGCAGAGAGGTTGATTGATCTATTGTTTGTTCCGCAGGTCGAGAGTAAGGCAGTTGTTGCCTCGACATTTTCAGTAAAAGAGGCCGATCCGCAGACCTTAAGGCTCACAAACGTGACTTTTGGATACGAGACAAGATCTGGAGAAAAGGCGTTGCGAGACATTTCGTTAACAGTGCCGGCCAAGTCGATGGTTGCTATTGTTGGTCCATCTGGAGCTGGAAAAAGTACTATCTTCGATCTCATACAGAGATTCTACGAGCCAGAATGCGGCAAAATCCTTTGGGGAGAACGGGATCTCGGTGAACTTCGTTTGTCTTCGGTTAGGAGTCTTTTCGGATACGTGCCTCAGGATCCAGGACTCTTCTCTGGGTCGATAAGAGATAACGTTATCTATGGTCATCCCGTTGCAACAGTTGGAGAGATAAAGCTTGCGTTACGCAATTCCCACTGTGATCAGTTCATCGCGCAATTGCCGGATGGATTGGAGACAATCTTAGGGGAAGGAGGAGCGGGTTTGTCCGGTGGGCAGAAACAACGCCTAGCGATTGCGAGAGCAATGATAAAATCGCCGGCATGTCTTCTTCTAGACGAAGCTACCAGCTCGTTGGACGCGGATAGTGAGGACTACATTGGTAAATCACTAAAGGAATATAAGAGTAACCTCAGCTTGTTGGTTATAGCTCACCGGCTATCAACTGTAAGATCAGCAGATCACATTGTAGTTCTGGATAAGGGAGAATGCGTGGCAAGGGGAACCCACGATGAACTATTAGAAGTCAGCGAACTCTATAGGCGTTATGCCAAGGTTCAATTTATAGAATAGTGGGCTTTACCATTCCAATGATTCTTGGCGGTCATCGGATTTTTTGTTTAATTCGGCTTTCAGTTCCACCCCTACTCCCAGTAAACGAATCGGAGAATTCTTTCGCGAGAACCCCTTTCTCAACAACTCGTGAAAGATTTTCGAATCTATCGCTTGGGCTTGTCGAGAGACAGTCGTTTGCGTGAAATCAGAGAACTTAATCTTCATAGTCAGCGCTTTTATAGGTGGAGCCGAATTAAGCTTTAAAATTCGCTCTTGGAGGTCAGTTATGAGAACCTCTAGTTTCTCCGAACAAAGATCGATATCCATCAAGTCTTTTGGGAATGTTCTCTCTGTGCTCAGCGATTTTCGTTTCCTTTCAACGTTGAGCTCGCGCTCGTCAACGCCTCGGCAAAGTTTGAAGAGGGTCTTTCCAAATTTACCAAACTTAGCAGTGAGCTCTGGCTCTCTGAAAACTTGCAAATCGCTGCAAGTGAAGACATCTAATTTTTTTAATTTTTCAGCCGTTACTTTTCCTACTCCGAAAATTTTATCTACCGGAAGATTTTGGATGAATTGCTGAACCTCGTTAGGCGCTATCGTGAATTCTCCATCAGGCTTTCTCCAATCCGACGCGATTTTTGCCAGGAATTTATTTGGCGCGATGCCTGCGGAAATTGTTATTCCGACTCGTTCTTTTACTTTTTGTCTTATTTCTCTTGCGATAAGGGTAGCGCTTCCCTCAAGGTGATCACTATTACTTACGTCTAGAAAAGCTTCATCCAGAGATAAGGGTTCTATCAGCAAAGTATATTCTTTAAAAATTTTATGGACTGCCTTTGAGGCTGCTCGATACTTTTCCATATTAGTTGGAACAACGATCAGCCATGGTATCAATTTAAGGGCGCGTGACATTGGCATCGCGGAATGCACTCCCAAATTCCTGGCGGCGTAATTGCACGTTGCGACGACTCCTCGAGCGTTGGGCGAACCGCCAACTGCTAAAGGCTGTCCCGCAAGGCTAGGATCGTCTCTCTCTTCTACGGAGGCGTAAAAGCTATCGCAATCACAGTGTATTATTTTCCTTTGGTAGGCTCGTCCTTCCATAGTCAAGACACATATTGGTTCTGCGTGAAAGCATATCATGGCCCTTCATTTGGTTATCTTGCATATAAAGAGGAACGGTTAGACCTTCAAGATCAAGCACTCACTGAATCCATAAATTTTTTTGTTGATAGATTGTTCGAGTTGCTTGATCCTCAAACATGGAAATGGAGTATCTTTTATGAGCGTCGAGTTATTAGACAGCCCTAGATTCTATGGCTATCGAGTAAGACGTCAGATAAACGGGAGAGCCTATCAGGAGTATCTCTCTCTGATAGAAGACGGAAAAAGACTAAAAGGCAGGCATCGTATCTCTATTAAAAATCAGGCCGAGTTACGAGATGCAGAACTTAAAAACCTCCAATCAAAAAATAAGAAAAACCAAGACAAAAAGGTAAAGCTGAACGGAAAAGGTCAGGTTAAGGGCATCCTCTTTCGTATGAAGAAGGAAAGGAGTGGAAGCCTGTCCCCCGTATTTCAGGTCGGTGTGCTGTCTCGATTAAATGAGAGAGTCGTAAGCACGACTGTCTCCATTAATAGGCATGGTCTTGTAGCAGCTTGGCAAAGAGCAGTGAATTTTTATTGCAAGCATAAATTAGTCTCAAAACGAACGAAGACGTATCAGAAGCTGATTTCGCAGTGTCCGAAAAAAAGCGATATAGAGAAACTCATTAGCAGTTAGCTGGTAAAAGCCGTGGCTTTTCATTGATTGAACAGAGGACAGAATAAGGAATCGAGCTGTGAATTATCGGGATGAGTACAGAAATTCAATCGACGCCAAAGAGGAGTTTTGGAGAGAGAAATCGAAAGATTTGCCCTGGATTAAAGAGCCAACACAGACGCTTACTGTC
>CAJXCK010000061.1 GCA_913051785.1 uncultured Gammaproteobacteria bacterium | reverse complement strand
CCCAATGATTATGGCCGGAGTAGGCATATCCGATTATTTCTCCGTCGACCTCTATGAACTCAGTCAGAGGTTTACAGATCTCGGGAATCAAAGACGCCTGGTATTTGAGCATCTCAACCGACCCGAATTCTTTGACTTTGTAGTCGAGAGACTTTTCCAAATCAAAAAGCAGCTCGAAATGCTCGGGAGATCCGTTGAACTGAATGCTCCCTTCTTTTCTTAATGACATGCAAATTCCGTCATTAGTCTTGTCGTATCACATTACCACGACTAGTCCAGGTCAGGAGAAACGGCAGACGGATTAGACAAATTCTCCATCTTCGCTCGCTTCAAACGGAGTTCACCCTGCATTTCCGTCATTGTCTCCCTAGTGAGGCTGTACCGAGTAATCAAGAATGCAGGTAGCAGCAAGAGCGAATTAACGATTATCGCATCCGTAATCGCTAGTCGGAACAAAACATCTTCCGAAATTTTCATACCGGGTTCACCCGCCGGAAATTTGATAAAGAATTCCAACAAAAATCCCGCTACCACAACACCAATACTGCCAATCGCTTTAGTCGAAAAAGCTATACCGGAAGCAAGCACTGCTTCTTGGCGAATACCATATTTGTAATCCTGCTCCTCTGCCAAGTCGGCCGTCATAGAGAGAACAGCTATAAACCCCATTGCACTGAGAAAGCTTTGGATAACTACGAAAAATCCCAAGGCTGGAATGAAGAAAGGATTTTCATTCGACGGAAAGAATCCCCCCAAACGAAATGAAACAGCCGCCAAGCTCAACATCATATTTAAAAGGATAGTCCCACATAAAATGTGCTTCTTCTCGATTCTCTGTTGCACAGGCCTTGCGACCAGAAAAGCAAAAATAGGGCTAGGGATAGCATACAAACTCAGGGTACCCATTTGAGCGGTCGTCAAGTCCCAGAAATAAGTGTTCACAAACATATCAAACTGCCCCAGCGTTCCCAATACGCCGAAATAAAGCAGAATAGCGGTCAGCAAAATCCTATAGTTAGAACTTCTTAAAGCGGTCCAGATAGACGAAAACATCCCGAAGAAGCTGACCACAGATGCCGGTGGCGCTTGATACATGTACGCTATCTCGCTTCGCGTAAAGTGTGTGCTTACAAGAGCCCACCCTGCCATCAGCAGGCCTATGAGCGGACCAAAGAAAATATAATTCTCCAGATTTTCGTTACCTTTCGGAAACTCTGGCGTCGCGGCGAAAACGAATTTGAGTATCAAAGATGCAGATATTCCGCCTAACAAGGTTGATGCAAGGATTCTGTAGGCAGGAATAACGGACCGTTCCTCATAACTATCTGTAAGCTCTGCTACCAAAGCACTCCAAGGCACGCTAAAGAAAGTAAACGTTACTCTGGTTAATATCAGAAATACCGCTAACCAGCTGATTAACTCGTTCTCATTAAGCCCCTGAGGCGGCGTGAATAAAAGGCAAATAAACACGCCCATCGGTATCGAGGCCGCATACATCAGCGGGTGACGGCGCCCAAGCCGACTCTTAAACTGATCCGAGAACGCGCCTACCAAAGGGTCACAAATTGCATCCAGAAAAAGCGCAAGTCCAAGAACCAGGCCTACAGTCGATGCACTTACACCCAATACCACGCTGTAATAAATGAGCGCAAACATTCCTATCGCCAGGTTCATATACGCCCCAGGCATCTCTCCGAAGGCATAAAAAACTTTAGTCTTTATGGATAACGGACCCTCTCGCTCTTTCTCTCGATAGAAACCATCGCTATTTTTTCCTGTTTGGGTGTTCATCACGTTCTAACTATTAACCTTATGTTGAGGCGAAACAAAAACTAACTCGGCGACACATTCAATCGTGCTAACTGCGAGACCAACTCTGCTCCAAGCTCCACTTCTTCTTCAGCATCTTCAGAGCACACTTTCAGATTAAAAAGCTTACAACCAGCTTCTACATAAGGAGCCAATTTTTCCGCCACCTCTGTCGGAGTCCCGGACGGGGTATAACGCTCAAACTTCTCAAATGGGATACGGTAGAAATTCTCCATTCCTCTCTTAACCGACTCGAATGCTTTTTTGGAGTCTTTGGTATCCAACCCGACCCAGGGTTGATAACCATGACACCAATCGACTTCGGAACGGCCATATACTTCTGCTTCTGAAGCCACAACACTGATCGCATTTCTAAAACGCTCTGACGAACACCACACGCCAATCCAACCCTCGCTATATTTGGCTGCCCTCGTAAGTGCCGCGTCAGATCTTCCACCGACGATTATCGGAATGGATTTTTTCGGCGTTGGCCTGATGACAGCGTCTGAGATATTGAATTCGAAACCCGAAAAATCAACAGAATCACCGTTCAACAATCCTCGAATAATCTCTAGGGACTCGTTTGCCCTGATTCCTCTGCGTTTGGGATCAACACCACATATTTCAATTTCATGCCTATCCTCGCCGCCAATTCCGACCCCAAAAATCATGCGACCGGGCGCGATCCTCGCCATGCTTGCCAACTGCCTAGCCACCGGCAGTGGATGCCGTAGCGGTAGGAGATAAATGCTGATCATCACCCCGACTCTAGGGTCTAATTGAGACAAAGAGGCAACTTCTACAAACCCATCAGTTCCCGATCCGTTTCGGAAAGAGACGTGATCAGCCATAAAAATGTGATCAAACCCGGATTCAACTATGCTCCCAACAACGGCTCGTCGCTCGTCCCAATCTAAAGACCAGAGATTACTGGGTGTCGCCAGCCCAAATTTAAGCTCCATTGACGCTCATTCCTTTAACAAAACCAGATACAGGTTGAATATATGGCTTAGATAAAAGCGCGCTAAAAAACATTGCAGAGAATTCACAGACCAAACGCCTGATCATCTAGTTCAAGCATCACTCTTCCAGCGAGCTCCATAATCGGCTCACCAACCATCATATGTTGGGATGCCACATGAGCATCCCGAAAGTGCCTCTGCAAACACGAAGTCTCGTAAACTGAACTACCGCCCATTATGGTATACATCCGGTCGATCACGTTGAGCGCTGCGTTTACGGCATGAACTGTCGAGGTTCGCATCAACCGTCGATCTTCGAGGGAGCCGGGACCGGACTGAGCACGGCGCCAGCTTTCTTTTATATCGGCATAAAACAATTCTCTTGCCGATCTCAATATCGTCTCGGACTCTGCAACCGCTATATGCAAGGAGGGCCGGAGCGATAGTGGCCGACGACTACCTTGGGGCGTCTTCCTCTTTGATTCTTCCAGAACCTCATCTAGACAAGCTTGTGCCATACCTAAGCAAATTGAGGCGATCGGCGTCCCCAGCAAAGCAAATTTGGGGAACTGGTAGATCGGCAGTTGCGCATACTCACTGTCTTGGACGTCACCGGCTAAACGCTCTGCGGGGACCCAAATATCCTTTGCCACATAATCACTGGATCCAGACCCTCTCATTCCTGAGGAATGCCAATTATCCAAAATCTCAACTTCTTCCGGCCGAAAGAAGACTCGTGTTAATGGAGCATTTTTTTTCAAAGGCTCTCCTGTCAGATCGATTTCGTGGATGCCTCCAGATATCCACTCCGCATTCCTGCACCCGGATCCCCAACGCCAGTGACCGTTAATCAAATAACCGGGCTGCCCATCCCTCTTTTCTTCCATCGCCGTACCACTGTCGGCAAAAACACCACTGGTTATTACATTCGGATTCGCAAGCATCTTCTTCAATTGGGAGGTCGGCAGGGCTCCAAAAAGATATTGCGATGTCGCCCCTATAAAAACGCACCATGCTGTTGAGCCGTTACCCGTTGCTAGACTCTCGCAGATCCTACAAAAAAACTCTGGTGACACGCCGAGACCACCTAACGTCTCAGGAGCGACGAGGCGATAAAATCCAATTGCGGCGAGTTTGTCCGCGAGGTCCTGGGGCAAATAGCGATTCTTATCTATTTCGTTACTGCGCTCGACCAGTTCTTCTCTCAATTGGTCAGCAATGTCGAGCAGTTCAGATTCTGTTTGTTTCGCCATGACATTCATTGCTTACCCTCGTTGTAAAAGATCGCAGTTTTCAGGCGCCCTTCGAAAAGAGAATGCCATAACCTCAACAAACATCAATTAAGGACTAGGTTGATCTCATCTTATGATTAGCCAGGGACCCAGAGCAGATTTGACCCCAAACCGAACCTCAATAACTAAAAATAATGTTGGTAGCGAAGCGACAGCCTGCGATCCTCAATAACACCATTATTGGTATCAGCGTCTTTGCCTAGGTACACAAAATATTTGCCAGACTGAATGCGTTTCGCGAAAACAAACTCATAACGGTTTCGAGTAATTTTATTAGCCAGCCATTCACTATCCAATCTACCCTCGCCACCGAGATATCGGTAATAGGTCCCTGAGACAGTGATTGACGGATCGAAATTGTGCATCAGCGTAAACTGTGCTGAATACAACGGATCCTGCTCAAAGACTTGATGGGTGAGGCGATAGTCTTCGTTTTTCTCTGAAAACATAACATCTGTCGTAACCATTAGATCCCATTTCGGGGCCAGCCTAGTGTGATATCCGAACTGAAACCCTCCTGAAAATCTATTCTGACTGAAGTTAATCGCCCGATCGCTATCATAGTCACCGGTCGGGAAAATGACGAATCCCCCTAACACGACATATCGCCCTTTCTCCTTGTCTGCGTGTAACCAAGTGACTAAAGCCGCTGCAGAGTCAGTAATACCCGAAATATTCTCTTGGCTAGATATAGATCCGCCAGGGAGCGCTTTTCCCACAGCACCATTGATATAAAACCCAGCCAATCGATCCCTTATCATGAAGCTTCTTGAGTACTGGACTCCTAGGGTGTTGACATTAAGTTCGGAGCCCAAGTTCAGAGATTTACCACTCTTGAAACCTTCTCCAAGTTTCACGGAGTTCAGCTCAAATCTGATTGAGCTTTTACCGGGAGGTGGAGCGATCGCCTGGCCCGGCGGAATATCAACAGCCACGCTGAAAGAAGAAAACAGCGACAGAAAAATAAAGATGACAATTGGCTTTATGAAAATATTCATCAACATCATCTTAGCTTAGCGGAGGTGCTTCAGGGGAAAATTAACCTCCAAATCAAATCGCCAGCACATTTTCATATGCTTTTAACAGAGTGACCGAGCAGCGCGTTTACCACCTATATAGTATGCAATATCGACTTGTCTAATAATGCGGTATGGCGAAAATAGTCGGGCGAAAAATTTCTGGAATGTCGTTATAAAATCACAGGTTGCCGAGTGGCTTGGTCGAGTAAGAGATGAGGTATCTCTATACCGCCACAATAAACAAAATCGAAAGGGAGTCGTTAGCCCCGATGCTCAAGAGATACACGTCATAAAAGACGCGCTACCGCAATCTACTTTCAATGAGCTACTTAGACACATTGATGAGAAATCGAGCGGCTTGGTTCGGAGTGAGGTTGAGTGGCGAACAGGCGGCGCTATAGGCGGGCACGAATTAAGACAGGGGCTCTTATGGCCACTCCTAAAATATCTCACTACCGAGAGTTTTTTAAATAGAGTTCGCAGCCACACTAAAATACACCAACTTCAACTAGTGCCAGCTCGGGACACAAATCAAATCAGCCTTCTCGACTATAGAGGCCAGCCTGGCGACACTGACTTTGTAGATAGCATTAATAAAGAGGCCGCAGGGGACGGAATCTCTTGGCACGTCGACGGAAGTATTTATCTCGGCGATCGGTGGGCAGGCATTCTTGTCTTGAAAGAGGACACAAGAGAGGAAAATTCCAAACTCGAGCTGCGGCCAAATGGGGAATCACTTCAACTTCAAAAAAGAGACCTGATCAACTCTCTAGTACTTTTTAGAGGAGACCATGTTGAGCATCGGGTCCGCCCATTAAATCCTGGTGAGCACAGAGTCGTTCTTAGTCTATTATTTTCCCCAAATCCCGTAATGACCAAAAACCCTCTGCTACTTCGCTATCAATCCAGGGTGAACCAGGTTTTTTACGGCAACAGCGCACTCTAGGAGATAAAAAAATAAAGAACCAAAACGGACCCGACCAAACGCGAGGAACAAGATGTTTCACTTTTTCATTCGCATGTTGGGATTTGGCTTTCTCTTGGCATGAATCGCGCAAACGATTTCAAGCAGGTGGATAGATTCCTCCCTATTAAACTGGGGACACTCAAGCTGACCTGACGCTAGACATCTGTGGATTGCTTCGATCATGTATGAGAAACCTTTTTGATTGGGATAGGCATTGGGAACGTTGATTGAAGTAGCGAGCGGATAATCAAAAGCCTGAAACGGCGATGGCTTGTTAGCACCTGCATAGCGGGATGGCGTCTGGGGTGGTATTCGAACGGTTATCCTGGTCGGACAATGAGCAGGCTGCTCGAGTGTAATCCTTCCCTTTGTACCCGTTATTTCTGTTACCTCGGGGAATTCACTCGGAAATCGAATAAAGGTTAGATTTGCAAAACGATTATTTTCGAATTCAAGTATGGCACCACCTGGTCCTCCCTGCATGCCACTAACCTGGAGGTTGATTAATTCGGATTCGTGGCCAAAGCCAAGCGTTGCCGCCTGAGCGGTGTACAAAGGGTCAAAGTCAGCTTGAACCATCACCACTTCACCAATATCACCCGACTCGATGATTTGTCTCGCTTGTTCAACAGCCGGGAAAAATCGAGTCCAAACACCATCCTGCAGCATCACACCCTGCCTATTAGCCGCGTCATACATCTCCTCGGCATCAGCAACGCTCTTCGCCAATATTTTTTCGCAAAGGACATGTTTACCGGCTTCAATGGCCATTAGGCTGTGTTGCTTATGCATATCATCAGGCGTGCCCACATAGACGATATCCACATCGTCTGAAGCCAACATATTCTCGATATTCCCGTGCGCGCTATCGACGCCATATGACTTGGCGAAGCTTTGCGCTGTTTCTAAGGAGCGTGTCGCGACCGCAGACATAGTCGCCCCAGGGCAGGCTCGAGAGGATAGAACAAACTGGCGAGAGATCTCCCCTCCACCGATAATGCCCCACCTTAACGGGAAACTGACGTCCTCTGGCTTGGTTAGCCCTAATAGAATGTCTCGCGGTATTACTGCTGGACCTGACAAAGCTTAATTCTTATGTCTCATATACCCCTATTAAAACCGAAGAGGTCAAAGAGTCAAAACCACCCTCTAATCCAAATCATATAATCCTAAATTTGGGTGAATAGTTGAGCCTGAAATATGATTGGGGGAACAATCGGTGCAGTATGTGCTGGGCCATTTCTTCTTGTAAGCTGGGTGGATGTCAGAGCCAATTAAAACTAGACGTCGCAAACTCTCTGTCAGAGCAAAATTATTATTCGCATCCGGCGCGCTGCAAGAGGCTACGGTAACAGCAGGCGGGATTGTAACGATCATCTTTTACAACCAGGTCCTAGGTGTTTCGCCAGCACTCGCCGGAACTGCGTTCTTGATCGCATCGGTTGTTGACGCAATATCAGATCCTCTAATCGGCTCCATTTCAGACCGTTTTCGAAGTGTCTGGGGAAGGAGGCTGCCTTTCATGTTCGCCTCTGCATTACCCATTGCAGTGTCTTTTTATTTCCTTTACCAGCCTGTCGAGGGGCTCTCCGAAACAGGATACTTCATCTGGTTGGTGACTTTTCTGATCTTGTTGCGGCTCTCGCAGACCTTTTACCTTATTCCTCACGACGCCCTGGGGGCTGAGCTGACCGACGACTATGAAGAAAGATCGCTGATCTTTGGTTACAACTCCGTTGCGGTGAGTTTGTTATCAATACTAACCGCGTCTGTTGTAAGTCTGGTTATATTGCCCACCACGCCCGGAGTCGACCATGGGTTTTTAAATGAAGCGGGGTATTTCGTTCTAGCAGCAACCGGGTCTATAACTATCTTTTTTTCAGTAGTGCTTTGCTCGTTGGGCATGATTCATCAACTGCCTTATCTCCACGACCAACATTATCAATTTGACCTAAATAAAGTCCCCAGCTTCAGAGCTTATCTCGTTCAATTCGCAGCGTTGTTTAGAAACATTTCCTATCTCGCAACCTGTATCAGCCTTCTCATACTGTACGTTGGGTTAGGAATAATTGCGGTGGTCGCTACCTACGCCTATATCTATGTCTACGAACTATCGGCCGAGGCCATAACCTGGGCCTCTATCGCAAAGACACCAGGTGTATTTATCGCGCTCCCATTGCTGGTGTTCCTATCCAAACGAATGGAAAAAAAGAGCATCATCATCATATCCACAGTGATCATGAGTCTGATGATCGCGCTACCACATAATTTGAGACTATTAGATCTATTTCCCGCTAATGATTCCGCTTTCATTCTAGTAGGGTTATTCGTGCCTTTATTCCTTGGCTACATGCTTTTTCCGGTGAGTGCCATCGTTCTTGATTCGCAGCTAGCTGATATTGCCGACCAGCATGAGCTTAAGACTGGCTATCGCTCCGAGGGAGTCATTTTTTCAGCCCGCAGCTTCGGCATCAAATCAACCACCGGCATCGGCGGTTTCATAGCTGGCTTTGGTTTGGAGTACATCGGTTTTCCAGAAAATGCCGAGGTCGGCGCCCTCATGCAGGAGACGATAACCGGACTTCTCGTTTTGAATGGACCGGTCTATATGTGTATTTATCTCATCGCGGCGGGTTGTATGGCTTTTTATCAACTGGACAGAAATTCACACAACCAAATACTGAAAGAACTCGAATCTATAAGAGGCGGACGCGAAGAGATATACGCATCAAGAGGGGAACGAACTGATTCATGGAGCGATAGATGGAACCCATTTAAAAAGGGCAATAAATGACATGGATTTTACCGGCGCTCTAAACTTCTCCAGTAATGCGGGGGATCCTCGGCTAGGCATAAATACACCAATACGCGATGCAAGACGTCTTTTTGGTAAACATAGCCAAGGAAACGCTCGGGAAATTCTCCTGAATGGCAGGGGCTTTCTTCTAGCAAGCTCGCCGTCAGGCGTCATTAACTGGTCTGACCCAAAAGAAGTCGCGAATAAACATTACGAAGAAGCCCTTACTCTAGCGCAACAACTTCTTCCCGACTTTGAGTTTAAGCCAATTAGTAGCCATACGTTCAGAGACGAGTCGATCAAAAAACATCATTGGATAGATGGCATCCAATATGGTCCCTGTGCGGAGTTCGTGCACAACGACTACGCGGACACCTTATCAAGCGACCAGCGACAGATCGAAAAATCCTTTGCTGAAATCATGGGACTGCCCACGGACAAACGCGTCGTTGGTATTAATATCTGGCGTTCTGTAAGCAGCTCACCTCTAGAGCGCTTTCCTCTGGCAGTTTGCGATAGGACCTCAATCGATCCGAGTGATCTAATTTATGCCTTGAATGGTGAAGCTCCAATTCCCTTCAATGCGCACTATTGCTTGCCCAATGCCGAGCAGCGCTGGTTTTATTACTCACGGCAGGTGGCAGACGAAGCGCTTGTCTTTACGACTTATGACTCCCATCCCGATGATGGAGAGCTCTTCAAGCCAACGCTGCATACTGCCGTTTCGAAGCCAGGATCAGAAAACCTCACACCAAGAGAGAGTATCGAAGTGCGATTCTTTGGCATCACGGAATTACCAAGATAGAGGCAAAAACCTGATCTATAGCGAGGGCTCTTATTCCAATTCAGTCTCATTGTTATTGATCCCTCTCATTCCAGAAAATTAATCAATTGGCCCACTAATCTTGAGTACCAACTCACTGAAACTATTTGCTAACTCGCAACCGCTTATCGGCGCGCCAAAACCGTACGAAACCTGGAAAAAATCGAGTCCACAATCTCTAGCCGCCTTAAAGTCTCCTTCAGTATCGCCGACAAAAACAGGTTTGATTAGCTTATTTCTCTGAACAATCGTCCGTGTATTAAAGGATTTGGATTTCTTAGTATCTCCCCAACACAAATGATCCTTAAATAATTTTTCAACCTCATTCTGAACGAGAAAATTCTCGATGTAGCCGCACTGACAATTACTCACAATGAACAACTCATAATTTTCTCCTAGCTTGTGAAGACCTTCAGTGACGTCCTCATAAAGCTCTCCGCCGATCTCAGTGATAACCAACATATCTTCCTCCATGGTTTCAGCTGAGAGCAAAGAAATTTGATCGTCCGGTAGCGTCTTAAAAACCGTCTCGATGCATTTGTCATGAGGCAAGCCCGTCACCGCTCGAACATCATCCGCTGTAATCTTTCTAAAACTTATGCCGTTCCTCGTTAATACGTTGTTCCAAGCTAGGGCGCAGGCCTTAGATGTATCCCAAAGGGTGCCGTCGAGATCAAAAATGATCGAATCAAGCCCGTCCATTAACACTCAGCGCCGGTAAGCAAAAATCATTTGGTATCTGCCATCGAAAGGAGTTCTCAACGCACTAATTACTCGCGATCAAAAGATGTTCAAGTTTGAGCATCTGTTTTTCTGGAAGCGTCCTGCCAACAGGACCGAAGTAGAGAGGATTAAGATCCTCCAAGGTGACATTTTTTTGGATAGCAAAACCATTTTGAGAGAGCAAATCGCCAATTTCTGCCTCGCTGTAGAACGATACCCATGGCTCTCCAACCTTTGCAGACAGAGATTTGATAAGCTCAGCTCGCTTTACAGCGTTCGGATAACCTTTGCCAAAGCAAACCTCAGGATCTTTATCGAAAGCTTCATCAACATAACTCAAAAATAAAGTTGAATTAGATTTTCGATTAAGTGTCTTTAACTCGGTTAGGGTAGCGCTTAAAGCCTCTTTCGTGATGTATTGGGAAACGCCCTCGAGGGTAAAGATAGTAGATTTAGTCTCATCGAAGCCAGCGGCCAGGAGTTGTTGGCTTAAGGACTGATGAGTGAAGTCAACGGTGACGTAGGTAACTTGTTCCGAATTAGGTAATCCTTTTGGAAGTTTGAGGCGCTTTCTTTCCTGGATCTCATCCTGATCCACTTCGAATATTTTCAGTGAAACCGGAAGGTCAAGTCGATGCGCCCTTGAGTCGTATCCGGCTCCAAGAATCACATATTGCTCCACCCCATCCGCGGCGCTCTTTACAATCAGTTCATCAAGAAATCGCGTGCGAGCGATTAAATGTTCATGAAGACCGGGCGCCATCTTTTGCCCCAACCAAACCATGAACTTGTGCCCAGTGAGTTTGATAAAGCCAGCGCCAATGACGAAAGGAGCAGCGTATGGATCGTTTATCACTCTTTTATTAGAGTCGGCTATTGTTTCAATCAAGCGTTGCTTGGCAACTCCTTGTGCCGTGCCGTCTTTGGCAAAAATTGTGCTGGACATCGATATCTCGAAATTGAAAAACCAAGCAAACATATCATCTTTCGATAATCGATCCACCAAAAGGAATTCAGCTGGTCGCCCAGGCATTGAAAGATTTCAAACGCCAACGCGTCAGAAGTTTTGCCAGGAATTCTATAGACTCAAATTATCTATACCATTGACCCTGTATTTTACGAGCATTGTCTTGAGAATCGATATTGACACTCAAAGCGTTAAAGTTGTCCTTTACTAAGCAGAAAAAACGCACAGGTCGAAATGAGCCATCAGGAAGAAGGAGCCGCCTTCGGTGCTGCGCTTCGAGCACTTGCCATGCTTGAGGAAACAGAGCCAACCTCCTTGCTCAAAGAGCACTTAGACAGAGATTCAAATCGTTGCTGCAAACCAGATCCCTCGACGGTAATATTTTATGATGAGGCGTATTTTCAGTACCGGCAAAGTGTTGAGCAGATTGCTTCAATTTACAGAAATTAGTGAGAACAAAATTGAAGGAAAAAGATTCTTATCTACTTGATGACGCGGCTATGCAGCGATTCATAGTCGAGGGCTTCTTGACTTTGAAATCGGATTTGCCCGATGAATATCACGATCGCATGTATAGGGAACTTGAACCGCTTGATGAAACGGGTCCACTGGGCCATAACAACCTCTTACCATGCGCGCCCGATTTGAGGATGATGTTGGACGAGCCAAGAGTCACTGGAGCCCTGAAATCAATTCTAGGCCCAGACTATTTCTTGCATTTTCATAGGCACGATCACGTTAACTATCCTGATGGAGCACAGGCGCTGCATAAAGATGGCGACAACCACTCTCATCATGCGATAGATGGCTTTCGGCGTTATCACAAGACAAGAAACGTCATGTTGCTTTATTACCCTCAAGACACGCCCCTTGAAATGGGTCCAACAGGCATTGTCCCGCGCAGTCAGTACGTTAGTCGGAGAGCCGTAGATAATCTAAAAAAACGGGCGGACGAATGTAAGGCCGGAATTCTTGAAGAAATCCGAGCGGCGTCCGGCCCTGATGGGTTTCGTGGAATCAATCGGTTTGAGCGCTATGCCGAGATGGAAAAAGAGTTCATTGAGCGACACTCCGACTTGGCCGCTGAAATTGATGAGGCAAGCGCACCTTGGGAAGAGGCTAAGATACCTTTGAGCGGCGGAGCAGGGACCATCTCCATCGTTCATTTTGACCTTGTTCATGGCCGCTATGGAGCCAATACCGCGGGGCGACAGCGCCATATGGTAAAGTTCTTGTTTCGTCGTCACCGAGAGCCAGTTAGACCCAGCTGGGAGCATCATTCTGCTGAATGGCTCAGTATCGAGAACGATCGACTAGCACCTGTTTGGAAACATATTTGGGGGTGGCACCGCAGTGACAAGACTCTGGAGCCATCTGATCAGAGTCTAGGTAATTTGGCAGAATTACTGATGAGCGATGACGACAGTGTCGCAACCGGCGCTGCTTACGAGCTTGGCACCACCTCGTTGGGTCTTGGTTTATTGTTCGAGAAGTTTGTTTCTGACGACACCTCCGTCCGATCGATAGCCGCTTATGGCATCGTTCATGCTGGTAAATCAGCTTTGCCCAGGCTCTTAGAACTTATCGACCAAGCGGAACCTGACCTGCAGCTTAGAATCATTGATGTCATTGGTGACATAGGGATTGAGGCCGAAGATGCTGTGGGAAGATTAGTTTTACTCTCCAACAGCGAGGATGTTCAGGTGCGCCGTGCAGTAGCGGAGTCATTAGGTCTCATAGCTCAAGCCTGCAAAGAGGTTTCCAATGAAGTGATCCGAGTTTTAAGCGAGGCGCTCGTCGACGAAGATGCCATTGTAGTAAGAAATGCTACATTTTCTATTTCACAGCTTGGCGCAGCCGCCAACACTCAACTCATTGTCGAGCGTATCGACCACAACCTCTCTCACTGGCATCATCATGTTAGAGGGTGGAGCATCGAGACGCTCCAGCGACTAGAAAATCCTATAGCTACGAGACTTGCGTTGAACTACTTGATGGCAGCTCGTTGGGATCCGGCTCACAAATCCGGCGACATAGCGCAGACTGCCAAAGTAATGCACAAAGCCAATTAGCTTTCTTTAATCGAGTTGTTAACGGGTGCCGCGGACACCAGATAAGACTCTCGGAGAACCAAATTCTACTCTAGGAAATTAGCCCGAATACTTTCCATCTGTAGCTGCGTGATACCAATATCCTCTAGGTATCCAAGCGCGCTTCCCCATTTTGACTCCACGCCATCCAGAAAGTCCTTCATAGCAGTCAAGGGTACTCCGGCTGCGGCGATCATAGCTTGGCGATCATAACCATCGGGATAGCCGACCGACTCCTCAATGAAATCTGCTTGTCGTTCGGTGTCAAGATTAGTCAGAAGATAGTCTGCTTCGATTAGGTCACGACTTACATTAAGGATAGATAGTAGGAAGGCCGTTGATACGCCAGTTCGGTCCTTACCCGCTGTACAATGCAAGACAACAGGTAACTGCTCCTTACTCGCCAAAATTTCAAACAAACGAAGCCAGGAGGAGGGACCAAATTCCAAGTAACCCAAATACCTCTTTCCCGAAATACCGGTATCGCCAACCAGTCGGCTCAACTGATCGCTTCCTCCCTCTGGTATTACAGCAATATTGACGTAATCAGCTCCCATTTCTTCTAGAGGGCCTTTGCCTTGTTGCAAGATCTCATCGGGCCTGCGCAAATCGATCTGAGTAGAGATGTTAAGGTCCGATAACTTTAAAAGATCCTTATCACTCATCCGGTCCTGCCTACCAGCACGAAAGTAGAGACCTTTTTTTATTCTCTTTCCGTCTTGGCTGAGGTAACCACCTATATCCCTGAAATTAAAGCAACCCTCGAATGCATGATGCCGCTCCGAATAGTCATCAATCACCGGATTCCGTCCTCCATAGTCATTCTCACCTGCGCATAATATCTCAACAGCAGTGGATTTGAACTGAGTGCCTCCTAAATAACTTTAAGCTAAATTACGAATGATTAAGTTACACTTTCGTTCCACTCATCATATATGGAGGAAATTATGAAAGGACTGACTACTCTCGTTGCCCTGCTTTTTTTGGCATCCGCCGCAATCGGTGATGACCATGAATCTGGCTATCTGGTTGAAATTGGAGAAGGTTTATCTCTTAGCAGCCACATTTGTAAGCTGCAAGGTCGAGCCACATTGGCAGACGTGGACAAGATTGATGTGAGGCTCCACAAATGGCAAGACGCTAATGGGTTAGAAGTCGTGAGGTCAAGATTGGAACCACTTTTCGTGGGAACCCCGACGATGGACTACGATTACATAGCAGTAGACTGGATGCCGTGGGAGAGCTTCGGTAGAGGTTGGGACACTTTCATGAGCTCTAAAGAAGGACAAGATATTTTTTCCGATTACAACAAAATCATGGAGTGCTCCAGAATGGTGGGCAGCATCTACCCTATGATGCGCAAGCCAACCGTGACCACAGACGACAATTCAATTGTTACCATTAACTGGTGCTCACGGAAGGAGGGAGTATCTCAGGATGCACTTATTTCTAAGCACCGGGACTATAGAGATAAAACTGCCGAAACAACGACTGCCCAATGGTGGGGAATTGGCTATCCATCTGCTGGCGCAAGAGAGGGAGCTTTCCCGGGGGAATTCTATCATTGGGTCACATATGCGGATATGAGCGCGTACGCAGAAGCTCAAGATCGCATGGCCAACGAAGAGGGTTGGAGGTCCCGTCAGGATTATTACGATTCTTACGCTGATTGCAGCGGAGAAATCTTGATGAATCACACGGTAGTGAAAAGAAAATAGAGCCGACTCGGGCTGGGTCCAAGCCAGACCCAGCCTGCTTTACCAATCTTTTTGTTTGAACTTCTCTGGTTGGGACTGGATTATCGACTAGTTTTCCCACTCGACCGCTAAAACCGAGCAAGACATTGTTTTTAAATAGTTTTTTGAACAGGTCGATATTGGCTAAAAATTTATAAGAAATTTTTGACAATGCTTTTTACGTCAAAAGATCGTTTATCTCTTTCAACTTTTTCTATTTAAATCCTAAGAACTAACAAGTTGTTTTATATCCTCGGCTTGAAGAACATGACAATAAATCATGTTCATTATTTTTAATTCCTGATGATGGATTTCGTCTGTAGCCGCGGCACAACAATCTTCAACAACCAAGACTTCAAAACTTT
>CAJXCK010000060.1 GCA_913051785.1 uncultured Gammaproteobacteria bacterium | reverse complement strand
CGGCCAGGGAGGGGTATTGATCCTGAAATCAATATTTATGACCTTAGTTCAGACGCGTTGGGTTATGCTGAGAAGAGGCTCGAGTTAGTAAGAGATGCAAGCAGCGCTCTTTTGAGAGATTACTCAGAGAAAAGTTATCAGAAAGCGTTTGACAACTTCTCTGTTCTACTAAGCCAACTTGCTCGTTCTGGCGGCGTTGTATCACGTTATGTAGGCGGAGTGCATATTAATCGTCATTCTCCCGGTTATGTAAAAGAGACTCCCTACAAGCCGGTCGAGGAGCGCGCGCAAAAAAGAGCGATGCGGATATTAGCCAAATACATTTTTGCTCCGGACGTTCTCGATGCGCTAGTTGATAAAATTTCATACCTTCAACGCCAACGCAGGGGCTTCGATTTTTATCAAGAAACTGAGGATCCGAAGGTCCACAAGGCTCTTCTTCAGGTCCATGGCCGTGTGTTAGACCATCTTTTGCATCCGACGACTTTAAAGCGGGTTCTCGATAGCGGGCTTTATGGCAATGATTATTCCCTGCTCAAGATGATGAGTGAGCTGAGTGACGCAATTTTCTTAGCCGACGAAAATCAGAATGTGAACTCGATAAGGCAAAATCTTCAAATTGATTATGTGAAGAGGCTGATTTCCGCGTGGTCAGGTCCCGCTGGTAAAAATCACGGGCATATCACTCGGACAGCGATTTTTTCTCAATTGAATTCTATAAAGTCGAGGGTTGGATATCACCCACGTTTGAACTCGGAAACCAAGGCTCACCGCGAACACCTGCGATTTCTGGTTGATCAGGCGCTGGCTATGGATGTCTAATGAAGCTTGTGGCAATCTGCGACGCTACGTAAGATCGCAGCTTTAAATGAGGGGCCAACTTGTTGCAAGGTAGCATTGTCGCTTTAGTTACTCCCATGTGTGCAGAAGGTATTATCGATTGGGAAGCGCACGAGAGGTTGGTTCAATGGCATGTTGAGTCAGGGACTGCTGGTGTAGTGCCGATGGGTACTACTGGAGAGAGCGCAACCCTCAATACAAAAGAACATTTAGAGGTGATAAGTAGAACCATTGAACTCGCTGATGGAAGGATTTCTGTTGTTGCAGGAACCGGAAGTAATTCAACGGAAGAGACTTTGCATCAGACGAAAGCGGCAGAATCTTTAGGCGCTGATGCCTGCTTGTTAGTCACGCCGTATTATAACCGGCCAACCCAAGAGGGGCTCTACGCACACTTTAAGACGGTTGCAGAAACCACTTCCGCGCCCCTCATTCTGTATAACGTTCCGGGCAGAACAGGTTGTGATTTGCTTCCAGAAACGATAGGTCGTTTGTCATCGATAGAAGGTATCGTGGGAATCAAGGAAGCAAGTGGAAAAATTGAGAGGGTCTCCGAAATAAGAAGCGTTTCGGCGAGTGATTTTTTCATTTTATCTGGTGAAGACGCACTGACTTTGGAAATGATGAATAATGGTGCGGTGGGGACAATTTCGGTTACTGCTAATGTTCTCCCGAAGGCGATGGCAGAATTTTGTCATTCCTTTCTGTCTGGCAATATTGAACGAGCCACGGAGATTGATGAGGTATTGCAGAGTGTTCATGAGATTTTATTCATTGAGTCAAATCCAACACCAGCGAAGTGGGCATTGCATCAGATGGGCATAATTCAAGAGGGCATCAGAATGCCACTTTTACCTTTGAGTTCGAGATACAGAAGCGAATTAAAAAAGCGTATAGACGAAGCAATGGAAGCTTTGAAATGATTAGCTGCGTAAAGATAAATTTGGCAATCATTCAGAGATTCTTAGCTATCGTAACCCCGGCGCTTCTTGTGACCGCTTGTGGGTGGTTTATATCTGCTGACGAGGGAAAGAGTAAGAGTTATATAGATGTTGTGGCTCAAAAGCCATTGGAAATCCCTGAAGGCCTAAGCGCGGATCGAATTAGAGACCCTTTTCCAGTCCCTCAGGCGACGCAACAAGTCAACCCCGACTTCTATCCGAAACGTCCGCCGCTTCCTGATGCTTTGTATGCAAATGACAATAGGAAGGAGGTGAGAATACAGAAATTGGGGGACCGTCGGTGGCTGGCGTTGCCTGAATCACCTACCACTGCTTGGCCGAAAATAAAGCAGTTTTTTGCGGATAATGGCGTTGATTTGCTTTTCGAAGACACTAATTCGGGTCGCATTGAGACTGAGGCTTTAAGGATTACCCAAGACAATTACCGTGATGTCGTTCGCTCAACTCTCGCCCAAGAATCAGTGTCACCAGACGGTCAGCATAAGATAATTCTTGAAGTGCAATCGGGATTGCAAACGAACTCCAGTGAAATTAGGTTAAGACACTTCTATTTATCTCAAAATCTCGCCGAGAGGAGTATAGAAGGCGCTTCAATGACCGATTCATCAGACTCAGTAGAGGTCGAGAAAAAGCTTTTATCTGATTTAGGATCATATGTTGCGGCTAGAGTGGCTGAGTTAACAGTCTCCAGAGTTGCCCTCACCATAGGTGGGTCGGCGAAAACGAACATCCAAAGAGATGCTCAGGGTCGGCCGGTCTTGCAAATGTCCGTAGATAGAGATCGTGCTTGGGCGACTTTAGGCCAAGCAGTGAGGAACGCGGGGTTAGCAGGGATTACCTCTATAAGCGAAGATCCTACTGACAGAGAGATTGTAATCAGCGTGCCAAAAGGGCTTTTGATCGGTGAGAATGGCAGAGGTTTCTTTTGTCGGATCACTTTTTCTTGTGGAAATAAATCCGACTTCAGATATGTCCTCAAGATGCGAGGAATGGATGGTCGAGCTGACATTCAAGAAGTGTTTGTTTCTCGAGTTAGTGAAGCGCCCATCAATAACGAACTTTCGCAGCAAATACTGGTTTTGATTAAAGAGTATGCTGCCTGATGGGCTTCGCCTCGCTAGGAAGTGGTAGCAGCGGCAATGCCACAATCGTCGCCTTGAGCCGTTCGATTTTCCTCGTAGACTGCGGGTTCAAAGTTCGCACAATGGAGCGCAGATTAGGCCAATTAGATATATCACCGGGTGATATAGATGCCATATTTATAACCCATGAACATTCAGACCATGTTTCAGGTTTGGCTGGATTCGCTCACAAATACAATATAGAAACCTTTGCTAGTTACGGCACCCAGAAGAGGGCTTTTGTTGGAGTAAATTGCTCAATTTTTGATGCCGATCGGGCTTTTGAAGTCAATGGGGTGAAAATTACACCGGTTAGAACACCGCATGATGCTAGAGAGCCCACCCAATTTATTTTTGAAGATGATTCTGAAAAGGTAGGTGTCCTAACTGACATAGGCAAACCCACGAGTCACGTTCTTCAGGAGTTTGAGGATTGTACGCATCTATTACTAGAGGCGAATCATGATGAGCGGATGCTTGCAAATGGAAGTTATCCGCAGCAATTAAAAAGAAGGATTAGTGGTGATTTTGGGCATCTTTCTAACGCTCAGGCTCTGCAAGTTCTTGAGCGGATTTATACCAGTGATATGCATGTTAGGCTTGGCCATATTAGTGAACAAAACAATAGTACGGAGGTTTTGACTGAAACATTTCGCAAAGTTACCAGACAAGTTGCCAGTCTTGAATTTGCGAATCAAAAACAAGGCTTCGAGTGGGTCGGCGGAAGACCCATGGCCCGTCAAATCTCTTTTGACAGGGTCGTTTAGATGTTGATAGCAGGAATTATTGATCTTTCGAGGGCCAAGGAAAGTTATGAATAATCATCAGATTTTTGAAGTCGAGCTAGAAAGCTTTCAAACCGAAGTCGTAGACAAGTCAAAGGATACGAGTGTGCTTCTTTTGTTTTGGGCTGACCAAGCTCCATCCTCGGTCGAATTTAGATCTCGGCTAGAACAATTGCATGCTGAGTATCACGGCAAATTTGCCCTGGGTCTGGTTGATGTTGCGAAGGACCAAACCTTGGCTCAGCAATTACAAGTAAGGGGTCTTCCTAGTCTGCGTGTGGTTCAAAAAGGTCAGGTGACCGAGCAGTTAGATGGTGATGTCGAGGACGCTGAATTGAGAACTCTGATTGATAAGCTAACTCAGTCCATATCAGGATTAGTTCAGGAACAGTTAGAGTCTATATTGGAGTCGGGTAATTATGAGGCGGCGATAGAAATGCTGAAGCAGGCTATTGAGCAGGAACCTCAAAGTCAAACTTTACGGACTGATTTGGCCGATGTCTTATTAATCGCCAACGATGTTGAGGCAGGTAAGAGTGTGTTGGAAGATATTCCGCTTGATACGCCCGAGCGCAATCGGCCAGAAACTCGCTTGAGCATGATTGAAGAGGCGCAGGGACTGCGCAGCTTATCTGAGCTTCAAGAACTCCAGATAACAAAAGAGAGCGATCTGAGTGTTAAGTATGAACTCTCCATCCTCTATGCTATTCGTGGGGACTATGAACTCGCTCTGAATAACGCTTTAGAAATGCTCAAAATCGATCGGAGTTACCAGGATGATTTAGGGCGACTTACGATGTTGAGAATCTTTGATTTGAGAAAGAAAGGAGACCAGCTCGTAAGTCAATTTCGGCGAAAAATGTTCAATCATCTCCACTAGGAAATGAAAACTTTAATAGGCTTCGCAGGCTCAATCTAACAATATTTTTCTTGGGCAATAAATAAGCACTGGGTATTTCCCCCGCGCTTATTGACTTACCAAGTTAGTGTTCACTAACTTGATGGCAGGTGTTTATACACACGGATTTTGAGACTTTTGGCCGATTCAAAAAGCTAGACTTTGACCTTGCCAAATCTAAACTATTTTAGTTAAGTGACTGAAATATATAGCTAAAATATTATTTTTGCACTCTTTTGAAGCATTTCAAAAAGGTTCTATACGTTTTTCTGCACATTTAGTCCTAAAGTTATCCTCAAACTTATCCACAGGCTTCAGTTGGTAAAATTGCGTACTCAAAGCCGTAATCTCGCATCGCCGAAGTCTAGAAACCAGTGCTTGCCCCATAGGAAGCTAGATAGAGACCTTGTCTGGCGCGTTTAAAGGGGTGTAACGTTGAATCAAGCTTTGTAGGCAAGGATTATCATATCCTGAGGCCTTAAGGGAGTAAGGTTTAATGGACGAATTAGAGAAAAAGGTCTCGGAATTTCGTGAAAAAGGCGTAGGTCACGTCAAGATTGGATTCACCGACATTGATGGGATCCTTCGCGGAAAGTACGTTGATTTAGAAAAGTTTTATAGTCTTCTAAAGAAAGGCGGTGGTTTCTGTGATTGTGTTCTGGGATGGGATATTGACGATCAGCTTTATGAGGGCTCTGATAATAATTTTACGGGATGGCACTCGGGTTTCCCCGATGCCCAATACAAGCTCATCGTGGAATCGGAACGATGGCTGGATGAGGAAGATTGTCCCTTCTTTTTAGCTGAATTCGCTTTGGATGATGATCACCCTATTTGCCCGCGAACTCGATTAAGAAAAATACTGGAAGAGTTATCCGACGCGGGCTTTTCTGTTTTGTCCGGGTTTGAATACGAGTTTTTTGTATTCTCGGAATCTAGTTGGAGTATTCGAGAAAAGGGCTATCGTGATCTTCGTCCACTGACACCTGGGAATTTCGGCTACTCAATCTTGAGAAATTCATCAGAGGCCAAGAACTTTTCAGGATTATTGGATTTTTGCCGTACGATTAGCTGCGACCTCGAAGGATTGCATTGCGAGACAGGCCCTGGGGTTTGGGAGGCGGCCCTGAAAGCCTCGTCGGGAATTGAGGCGGCCGACAGAGCGAGTTTGTTTAAGACTTTTTCTAAAGTTTATTTCCAGAGACAAGAACAGATATCAACTTTCATGGCCAAATGGTCCATGGATTACCCGGGGCAGAGCGGACACTATCATTTCAGTTTGCTAGACAAAGAGGGAACTAACGTTTTTTTCGACGGAACAAAAGAGTCCAGTATTTCGGAGCTCCAACTTAATGCACTCGGTGGTCTTTCAAAATATTTGCCTGTTTTCCTTCCAATGTTAGCCCCTACCATTAACAGTTACACTCGCCTGGTTAAAGGCGCTTGGGCGCCCACCTCTTCGACGTGGGGTGTGGACAATCGCACTGCAGCGATAAGGGTTATTCCAGGTAGTGCGAGCAGTCAACGAATTGAATGTCGAGCAGGTGGCGCGGATGGCAACCCGTATTTGGCTGGCGCAGCAATACTTGGAGCTGCTTTGCTTGGTATTAGAGAAAAACTGAATCCAGGTGACCCCATAATCGGAAATGCCTATGAACAAGAAGATTCTTTATCTTCAGACCTGAAATTTCCCACCTCTTTGGGTGAAGCTTCAGATCGTTTCGAATCATCCAATCAGGCTAGAGATCTTTTCGGTTCTGATTTTGTAGATCATTTTGTGATGACTCGAAGGTGGGAAGTTTCCGAATATCATCGTCATGTTAATGATTGGCAACTCGGCCGATATTTCGAGGTGATTTAGTGGTTCATTACCGTTGGGCAATTCTTCAAGCAGACTCTGTTTTAGACAAATTTAGAGAGCAGCATGGTGACTACCCCAAAATGTTTGAAGATATGATTCAAGAAGGAATAGCGACTCATGAGTCTCAACTGAGTGTCTCCTTAGAAACTTTTGATGTTCGATTCGAACTCCCGGATTTTTTGGATTGCGATGGTTATCTCGTTACCGGTAGTCGGCACAGTGTCTACGAAGACCTCGATTGGATAGTCTCGCTAGCGGCGTTCCTGAAGCGGGCCTTAGAAGCGCAAAAGAAAATTGTTGGAATTTGTTTTGGCCATCAGTTACTGGCGCATTTTTTTGGTGGACGAGTCGGCCCTTGTTCCTCAGGGTGGGCTGTAGGTGTTCGCGAAACTGACCTCGTAAGGATTCCGACCTGGTTAGAGTCTGAAAATCCGTGTCAGTCCTTCAATCTTCTCTCAAGTCATAAGGATCAGGTAGAAGAGTTGCCCGACGAGGCTACCATTTTCGCTAGCAACGATTTTTGTCCTATTTCAGGTTTTACTATGGGGGAGAATGTGATGACGCTTCAGGGACATCCTGAATTTTCGAAGGAGTACGCGAGGGCCCTGATGGATTACAGACAAGATATCTTGGGCATTGATACACATGCGCGGGGAGTAACTAGTTTAGAGCAACCGATTCATCGCTCAGAAGTCGTGAGTTGGATTCTCAATTTTCTAACTGGGTACAATCCAGAAAAAAATGTCGAATAAACCTCCTTATTCGTTCTCCCGATTTTTAAAGAAAGCACGAGGGATCTTAGAATCCAAGGATAGCTTGGGAGAGCTAATTTCTAATGCAAGAGAAAAGCTGCGCGACAGCACCTCTGAACGGGTTGATGGATTCAAAGAAAAAGCTTTTTTACTGTTAGATCTATTGCAGTGCTATCGAAGAGGGGAGTATCGCGATGTATCATCTAAGAGTCTAATCACTATCGTCGCGGGCGTTCTCTATTTCCTTTTGCCCCTCGATTCACTTCCAGATTTTCTTTTTGGAATCGGCTTTATCGATGATGCCGCTATCATTGGTTACGTGGTCTCCGCGGTTTCTGGCGAATTAGAGGCTTTTGGTCGTTGGCTTGACGAAAAAGCAGCCCTGGGAGACGATGATTCCGCCGGGTGAAATCAATTTGACCGCAAGGATTCTTTCGATTTGTTTGTCCCTCGCTAGTTTCCATTTGTATGCCGAAGAGGATCCCAATCCAGAGTATCGATATAGCTATAAAGTTAGGCTGTTGGGCCTGCCTCTGGGTGTTACAGCTACCGTGGTGCGCAGCGAAAGAAGTGCTCTAGTCAGGATAAAAAGTGAAGTTAGCCATCTTTTGGCGATTAATAACCACGACTCTTATTTTGAATTAGATGATTGCGAGTATCGTTTTTTGCGATATTGGAATGCGGGCAAAAGCCTCGGTTACGAGTTCGATGACAAGATAATTATCGATTATGAGTTAAGCAAAATCCGGTACCAAGGGTTTACAAAGAAGAGAGGTCATCGAAAGCGAGCACCAGTCGACAAAGAATATGATCTTGATGGAGCGACATACGTCGACAAGCTCAGCCAGTTTGAGGCGATGGGCTGCCTCCTAAAAGAAGGAAAAAGTCAGTTTGAATTGAGTTATGTCGATGACTCAATCGGTCGATATCAATTCAATTTGATTAAGAATAGTAAGACTCAATTCGCAGGCAACGAGTATTCCATTGCCCACGTTGTAGCTACGCCCTATGAATTCGCGGCCGGCTCGGTGCATACCCCAGTGCACTACTGGCTGATTGAAGAATTAGGCTTCATCCCCCTCAAGATTCAGACGAAATTGAAAGGGCTTGGCCTCACTGTTGAGTTACTCGACCAAGCCGAGAGCAACTAAACGATTGCTCGAAAAGAGTGAACTAGTAAGAAAAAGCCTCCGTGGAATTAAAAGAAGTTTTGGGCCACCATGAGTCAATCTTTAGGAGAATCAGAGGAGGGGAGGATTATGAACTTTCATTTCGCGACAGCGTGGGAAGTAGTAGCCCAGAGATATCCTAATCGTCTGGCAACGATAGCGGATAATAAATCTACGACGTGGCAAGAGTTTGAGAAGCGAGCTGCCTCTCTAGCTGCGCTAATGGAGTCTTGCGGTGTGGGAGCGAACTCCAAGGCAGCTCTTTATTTGCACAATTCAAACGAATACCTAGAAGCTCAGTTCGCAATCTTTAAACTCGGAGCGTGCCCGATAAACGTCAATTATCGTTATAAAGCAGACGAGCTAGTCTATCTGTTAGACAACTCGGATTCGGAGGTTGTTTTTTACCAGGCATGTTATGCGATGCGTATCTGGGAAATTAAAAAGAGAGTGCCCAAAGTAAAACTCTTTGTTCAAATCGACGACGGTACAGAAATGCTTCTCAAGGACTCTGTCGACTATGAAAAAGCGATTAGAGACCATCGACCTTTACCTCCGATAGATCGAGATGCCTCAAGTGTCTATATGTTGTACACAGGCGGAACAACGGGCATGCCGAAGGGGGTCATGTACCCGGCTTGCGACTTTGCCCAACTATGGATTTCTAATGGGGCTGCAGCGCGGGAGTTAGATCCACCGGAATCGATGAGCGCTTACCCAGACTTTTTGGAGAAGATTGAAGAACCTCCTATTAGTTTGCCCGCGTGCCCTTTAATGCATGGCACCGGGATGTGGTTAGGCAGCTTCTTGCCCATGATGGCGGGAGGAACAGTTGTTACCACCTCTAAACTTGGGTTAGACCCCCATCTTTTGTTAAGCATGGTGGAGCAGCACAAAGTAAGCACACTCGTCATCGTAGGCGATGCTTTCGCAAAACCAATATTATCGGCGCTGGACGAGGCTCAGTCTCGTGGTACACCTTACGATGTGTCTTCTCTCCAGGGCATTGTCTCTAGCGGCGTCATGTGGAGCATGGAGACCAAGCAAGGCCTGTTACGGCACCAAGACCTAATTTTATCGGACCACATGGGCTCGACAGAGGGTGGAATGGGGAGCTCCATCACGACGCGGGAGGGAATAAGCCAAACGGCAAAATTTGAGCTTAACGAGGGAGTTACTGTTATCACGGATGATGGTCGGATAGTTGAGGCTGGCTCTGGAGAAATGGGTAAAATCGCGACCTCTACTTTTGTGCCTTTGGGCTACTACAAAGATGAAGAGAAGTCTAAAGCGACCTTCAAAGAAATTAATGGGACTAGGTATAGCTTCCCAGGCGATTACGCAACGGTCGAAAAAGATGGTTCCATCACTTTATTGGGGAGAGGAAGCGTTTGTATCAACACGGCAGGTGAGAAAGTGTTTCCTGAGGAAGTCGAAGAGGCTATGAAGCGCAAAGAAGAGGTCGTTGACTGTTTAGTGGTTGGTATTCCTGACGAAAGATTTGGTGAGCGGGTGATTGCAGTGACTTCTCTTGATGACGGCAGTAATCTGGATGACGTATTGCTCATCGAGTATTGCAGAGAGAACCTCGCGGGTTACAAAGTGCCGAAACAGGTTCTAATGGTTGATCATGTGCGCAGAGCACCGAATGGAAAAGCCGACTATAAGTGGGCGAAATCGGAGGCATTGAGGGCTTTTGGAGAGAAATAACATTAATCAAATGAATAACGAAAAACGGCCAGGGCCCCTCAGTGGCGTAAGAGTTCTAGACCTGACATCCATGATCTCGGGCCCAGTTGCTACGATGATGCTCGCGGATCAGGGGGCAGATGTAATTAAAGTTGAACCGCTTTCCGGTGATTTGGTGCGTGGTGCGGGCCCGAACAGATCGGGGATTACGTCGATGTTTGTTTCTTCGAATAGATCCAAGCGAAGCCTTGCGTTGGATCTTAAAAAAGATGAAGGGAAAAAGGTTCTTGTCGAATTGATTGCCGAAGCCGATGTGTTTGTGCAGAACTTTCGACCCGGAACAATCGATCGAATGGGATTTGGTGAAGACTTTGTCAGGTCGATCCGAGGGGATATTGTCTATGTTTCGATAAGTGGTTTTGGTGACGAGGGGCCGTTTGCACATCAGAGGGTATATGACCCAGTCATTCAGTCGATGTCAGGTCTTGCAGCTATTCAAGCAGATGGTGAGACTGGTCGGCCAAAAATGATTCGCACGATAATCCCTGATAAGACGACAGCCCTCACCGCGGCCCAAGCCATTACCGCGGCGTTGTTTTCAAGAGAACGCACTGGAGAAGGTCAACACCTGAAATTAGCCATGCTCGATACGATGGTTTCCTACCTTTGGCCGGAAGGTATGGCGGGGTTAACCCTCGTTGGGAGAGAAGTAAAAGCGCAGCGTGCACAGATGTCACCGGATCTAATTTTTCAAACGACGGATGGCTATATTACAGCCGGTGCGGTAAGCGACAAGGAATGGCATGGAATGTGCCGGGCTCTCGGCCACGAGGAATGGATCGAAGACACGCGATTTCTTACGATCAATGACAGAGGCATAAACGTGAATGAACGACTAAGTCTGACCGCACAGGTGATTGCCACAAATACAAGCGCATTCTGGCTCGAAAGATTAGACAAGGAAGGAGTTCCCTCTGGTCCAGTCTTATCTCGAGAGGAAGTTTTGGATCATCCCCAGGTGAAGATCAATGAGCTTGTCTCAGAATATGAACATCCCATCGCGGGTCGAATAAGACAGCCCAGGCCAGCTGCCGTTTTCGACAAAACTCCCTCGATGATTCGCCGACACGCCCCAGGACTAGGAGAGCACAATGGGGAGATCCTCAACGCCCTTGGTTACAATGATGTTCAGATTCAGGAATTACGAGATCTTGGTGTGATCGATCTCGTTTAAATTCTTATCCTTTCTTTCTCTGGCACCACCGACTGAGATGAAAAACGGCCCTAAACACGCAATGAGAGCCATTCCAGCGAGCAGGCTGAAAGCAAGTTGATATGAACCGGTATGATCGTATATGAGCGCGGCAGCAGGAGCTGCGAGCATCTGGAACGGTAATTCGACATAGCGTATGGCGCCGGAAGCGGTGCCAAAGCTTCTACTTCCCAAAGAAGTAGATATCGCAAAAGTACGCAAAGGGGACATGCCTGAGTAGCCAAGTCCATATATGCAGGCTGCTAAAATTAGGACGTTTTCTTCGGATGCTGCTCCGAACAAGAGGAGTGCCAGAACTTGAAGGGAAAGTGCGGACCAAATAGTAATACGAGCACCGAGAAAATCAGAAGCGATTCCAACGACTGGCTTGCCGAGAGCAGCGAACGCTGCTTGGGCTGAGATGATGTACCAAACAACCTCCAGCCCTATATCTCTGAGATGCCCCACGAGATGAAGCATTACTGCGCTCCAAATGCTCAGCATCGTTCCGAAAATCAGACCGATGCTCCAAAATGCGGGGGTTTTAATTAACTCTCCAAAACTCCAGACCTTATTGTCTCTCTCCAACAATCCTTTGGGCTGCGAGTTTGTATTAGCGTAATGTCTGCCATCTCTAACCTCTTTAATCTGTTCTGGTCGATCAATGAAAAGTAACCAAACCACAGGTGAAAGTCCTAGAAGCAGGACCAGGGCAAATATCTGGTAGGTTGCTTGCCACCCATAATTTGTAATAAGCCCCTCTACTATTGCCGGCATTGCGACACCTGCGAGCGAAGCGCCTAAAACAGCAACTGAAACCGCCCTTCCTCGCCAGTGATCGAACCAGTTAAGAATAGCTCTGTGGTGAGTGAATCCCCCCATGCAGATCATTCCAACTCCGAGCCCGATTGAGACAGCCATGTAAAAAGCTAGGAGGCTGGATGCCTGTGATAGCACTAGGTAAAAAAAACCGTTTATTACGATCCCCAAGAAGATAATTTTCTTAGGAGAGCCTCGATCTAGGTACCTTCCAATGGCAGGGGAGATCAAAGCTCCGGTCATCGTCGCGAGAGAAAAGCCGAGCGATATGAAAAAACGGTTTCCGTTGTCCAGGGTCTCTGCCAGTTCTGGAAGAAAAAAGCCCCGCGTATATGAGAAAAACCCTGTTCCAAAAAACGTTAATAACCCCGCGGCTAATACGATTGACCATCCATAGAAAATTTTCTCGTTCAGCCACTTAGCTAGTTTTATTGTTATCAACGTTTGATCATTTTTCCCCGATGGCAGGGATTATGAGGCCTCTCGACAAGTAATTGAAAATAAATCATTTAGCTTTCTTGGGTTCCCTGTACAGATCTAGGCTTAGAGATATAAACTTCTGGACCGATTTGGTGAGAAGAGAAATAGCGAGGAGAAATCGATGGCAATGCAACACACGCCCTTATTGATGTCAAAAATAATCGATCGAGGCGCGAAGGTCGCTCCCAATGAAGAAATCGTCACAGCTACAGAAAATGGTGTGCGGCGTCAGACCTATAAAGAAACTCGGGATCGGGCTCATCAGCTGGCTCATGCGTTGGCGGAAGCCGGTATAGCAGTTGGGGATCGAGTGGGAACCTTTATGTGGAATGGGTCACGCCACTTAGAAGCTTATCAAGCATGTGCTGGTATGGGCGCGGTCTTGCATACGCTAAATATTAGGCTGAGCGAGAAGGATCTCGAATACATAATAAATCATGCCGAGGATCAGATAATAATTGTCGATGCAGATATTTTACCGTTGCTAGAAAAATTAGAAGGGAAGATGCCCGCTGTGCGTCAGGTTGTGGTTGCAACTGAGGAAGGCTTCGAGGGTTGGTCAACCCAACTTCCTAATGCCGTCGACTACGAGGAATTTATTAAGGATAAATCGACCCACTATGAGTGGCCCGAAATAGATGAAAATTCGCCACTGGGGCTTTGTTATACCAGTGGAACTACTGGTAATCCAAAAGGGGTAGAATACGAACATCGCTCGCAGTACCTGCATACGTTGGCATGCTCGATGACAGATTCGATGGCTTTGTCCGCTACGGATTCCGTTTGTGGCATCGTGCCAATGTTCCATGCCATGGGGTGGGGTATACCTTGGGTCGGATTGATGTTGGGATGCAAACAGGTCATGCCACATCGGTTCATGGATCCGGCTAGGATATTAGACTTGATGGTCGCCGAAGATGTAACTGTTTCTGCAGGGGTTCCAACGATATGGCAAGGTGTCAAGGCGATCTATGAGGCGGAGCCAGCTAAATACGATTTATCTAAGCTATCACGTTTAACTTGCGGTGGAAGCTCACCTCCGCTGTCGTTAATTCGGTGGTGTTGGGACGCGCTTGGTGTAGAGATGATTCAGGGATGGGGCATGACAGAGACGTCACCGCTCGCAACTCTTTCACGTCGGGTAATGAAGCGTTCGCAGCAAGGCATCAGTGATGATGCGCAATTCGAAAATGTGGCAAAGGCAGGCCAATTGATGCCTGGCTTGGATATAGAGATTTTTGATGAAAATTTTGAACGTTTGCCCCACGACGGGGAAACCGTCGGTGAGATATTGATCCGCGGACCTTGGATTTGTTCGGAGTACTTCAACAACCCGCAGCCAGATAAGTTTCATGATGGTTGGTTGATTACCGGAGACGTTGGGAAAATCGATCCAGAGGAATATCTCATTATCGCCGATCGATCAAAGGACTTGGTTAAGAGTGGAGGGGAATGGATTTCATCGGTCGATCTCGAGAATCACATCGTCGGCTTGGAAGGTGTTGCACAGGCGTGTGTGGTGGCTCAACCACATCCGAAATGGGATGAGAGACCGGTGGCTCTGGTGGTTCTCGAGCCTGGTAAGGAAGTATCTCAGCAGGCAGTCTTGGATCATTGCGAAGAGGCTTTTGCAAAGTGGCAGTTGCCGGATGAGGTTCTGTACATAGACTCCATACCGCTGACCTCCACAGGAAAAATGGATAAGAAAGTTGTTCGAGCTGATCTGGAGAGCCAAGATTATAAATTACCGGATTTAAGAGAGGCTTAATTTCACTAAAGGGGCGTCTTCCTTATGACGCGGAGATAGCAAGCGCTCGAGAGATTTGGGCGAAAGACAAAGAGCTTTCTCGTTGCCAAGTATTGAAGGCATCCTGAACCGCGGCTAATGCTGATTTGCTGGTGGGGGTTTTATCTATTACCCCACATGAGATCAGCGCGTTGCAGACGTCCATTGTCAGTAGCGGCGCGTCAAATCCTACGAATCTAAGAAAATATCTTCCCGTTTGACCTCCCAGACGGGAGCCATTGTTCTTCAGATAATCCCACAATGATACGAAGTCATTCTCGGGCCATTGGGTCAGGAATTTTGAAAAAGAACCATAGTCGTCCCGCAGATAGAAGATCAACTGCGCGTTTGATCGAACGCTCTCGATTTTCTTTCTGTGTCTGACGATTCGAGTGTCCTCTGCTAGCCTGTCGACTTCTTCCTCTGAGAGCATTGCGCATTGCGTGATGTCGAATTCATTAAAGGCGACGCGGAAGCCCGGCCATTTTTTTTCGATAATCTTCCAGACGAATCCCGACCTAAAGACGCACTTCGCCATCTCCTCTAAAAAATCAGAGTCTGATAGCTCTTTGTATCCATTAGTTTTAGATAGAGGATCAAGCAAGTGTATTAATGTTGCCTCGCCACCTGTTTTGTCGGCGGCTCTCTTTATTATGGAGTCAAACTTTCTCAAAATCCTTGTTAATGCAGATTGATCTACTTGCCAGTCTCTAATAGAAGCGTATCCATTAGAGTGTTTTCGGAACGGTCTTGTAGAAAGCTTTTCACTCGGAGTATTGCGTTGTCCCGGACATCCATATGAAAAAAACTGTAATCATAATAGTGATAGTTCCCAGGACCGAAGGGCATGATGGAATATCGTTCAGACTTGGTCTCTTCTACGAGGAGCGTTCCATTTTTGCACTGTGCTCCGACTATTGATTGGTCTAATACATTGCCGTTGGCGAAGGAGATACTCCCTTTATTTTCGCTGGCTTTCACGATCTGCTCGTCTGCTGTCCAGCTTATTGGATTAACGCAGACATCTCCTGGTTGGCCAAGCACGATTCCTGCATCAGCGGTATTTGCGTTCCAGGATACTTGACAGTTGGTTTGCTCTGCTGACTCACAAATCGGTATACCGTTGGAGCCATCTATGGAAAACCCTACGGGGTACGCAGCCACCAACATGTTTTCAAGTTCGGTGCCTGCGATCTCCTCTCTCAAAAGGCGGTCAACGTGGAAAGAGCCTTGGCTGTGGCCAGCGACAATAAAAGGTCTATCCTTGTTCAGAGCCTCTAAGAAGTACTCAAAAGCGCTTTTGATATC
>CAJXCK010000059.1 GCA_913051785.1 uncultured Gammaproteobacteria bacterium | reverse complement strand
CTTTTTTGTCTGGTTGGTGGAAACTTGCTGCCTTTTGGAGAAATGATAAATCTTATTTACCCATCCATCGGTTACGTGGGTTTATTTCTTTTGTTTTGCCTTGTTTTTAGGGATATACGGAGCCTTGTTAGGCGTTAAGAAAAAGCTACAAGTAGAGGAGTCTGGCCCCCTCTACTTGCATTCGCCCAAAATGATTTTTTCTAAGCTAGAGATCGAATCTGTCGGCCCGCATTACTTTGGCCCAGGCGTCGACAAAATCTGAGACAAATTTTTCTTCTGATCCCTCGAATGCGTAGACCTCTGCCACTGCTCTTAATTCAGAATTTGATCCAAAAATTAAATCGACAGAGGTCGCCGTGTATTTCTTCTCTCCCGTGGCCCTATCAATGCCATCGTAAATGCCTTCTGATTCTGACTTTCGCCATGTGGTTGCCATGTCCAAGAGATTTACGAAAAAGTCATTAGTTAGCGAGCCGGGGCGGTCGGTTAAAACCCCGTGAGAGACCCCGTTAAGGTTTGCGCTTAAGGATCGCATACCACCAAGCAGCACCGTCATCTCAGGCACCGTCAGATTCAACTGGTCAGACTTATCCACAAGCATCTCAGTTGGTGAACGGTAGCTTCTGTCTCCGTCAAAGTAATTGCGGAAAGCGTCAGCGGTTGGCTCAAGCAAGCTAAACGAGGAGGTGTCTGTCTGTCCTTGAGTCGCGTCGCCGCGGCCTGGTTCGAAAGGGACCTCAATATTGACCCCTGCCTCTGCAGCCGCTGACTCAATCGCAGCGTTCCCTCCCAAAACAATTAGGTCCGCCAAAGAGATCTTTACCCTACTAAAATAGGAGTCGTTAAACTCTGACTGTATCCCCCTCAGAACAGTTAAGACTTTGCTTAGCTCTTCTGGGTTGTTTACTTCCCAATCTCTTTGAGGCGCCAGCGCAATCCTCGCTCCATTTGCGCCGCCACGCATGTCTGAATCACGGTAGGAGGACGCTGCGCCCCAGGCAAGTCGGATCAGCTCAGGGTTTGAGAGGTCCGACGCCAGTATTTTCTTTTTTAATTTATTGATGTCTGACTGACGCACTAGACTAAAGTCACTTGCAGGAATTGGGTCTTGCCAAATTAACTCCTCTTGCGGCACCTCGGTTCCTAAATAATTTGCTCTAGGACCCATGTCCCGATGCGTTAACTTGAACCATGCCTTCGCAAAGGCCGTTTGGTATTCGTCCGGGTTTGCCCTAAATTTTTCGACAATTTCTCTGTAGGCCGGATCAAATTTAAGGGCCAAGTCCGCTGTGGTCATGACTGGAGGGTTGGATTTTCCTTCGACATGAGCATCAGGCACTGTGGCGTGCATCGCTTTATTTTTTGGTACCCAAATAATTGCTCCCGCTGGGCTCCTTGCTTGTTCCCACTCATTATCCAGCAGATTAGACAAGTAAAGGGTTGTCCATTGGGTTGGTGCTTGGGTCCAGGCACCTTCGAGCCCGCTGGTGGTTGAATCCTCAGAGTGTCCCTTGCCGCACTTGTTTTTCCACCCCAGGCCTTGCTCCTCGATTGATGCCCCACCGGGCTCTTTCCCTACACAGTCGGCAGGATTTCTAGCACCGTGCATCTTGCCGAAAGTGTGCCCCCCCGCAACAAGCGCTACGGTTTCTTCATCGTTCATAGCCATCCGACCGAATGACAGGCGAATATTTTTTGCTGAAGCGATTGGATCCGGTTTGCCTCTCGGACCTTCAGGATTTACATAGATCAAGCCCATGTGCATTGCGCCTAACGGTCTTTGCAGTTTGCCGTTCTCGTCATAGCGATCGCTGGCTAGCATCTGAAGCTCTGGGCCCCAATATACTGTGTCTGGTTCCCAATCGTCGGAGCGCCCTCCAGCAAACCCATAAGTCTCAAAACCCATATTTTCTAGTGCGACGTTACCCGCCAGAATCATTAAGTCCCCCCAAGAAAGCGACGATCCGTATTTTTTCTTGATGGGCCAGAGCAGTCGTTTTGCTTTGTCTAAGTTCCCATTGTCGGGCCAGCTATTCAGCGGATCAAATCTCATTTGACCACCATCTCCGCCACCTCGGCCGTCCAGCGTTCGATAAGTACCCGCGCTATGCCACGTCATCCTAATAAAAAATGGCCCGTAATTGCCCCAATCTGCTGGCCACCAGTCTTGGGAGTCAGTCAAAACATTATCTATATCTGATTTCACTTCGCTGAGGTCAAGATTGCTGAAAGCTGACGCATAGTTGAAGTCTGGTCCCAGCGGATTAGATCGCTGGTCATGGTCCCTCAACGAGGATAGGTCTAGCTGGTCAGGCCACCAGAACTGATTCGATTTGGCTTTGCCGGTTGATAAAGCCGCATGCGCGAACCCCAGGATTAGGGTTCCCAAAAAAAACTGTCTTAACACAAGCCCTAAATACCGCATCTGATTCCCTCCAATTTTTTTATATCGCTTATTATTTTTTTTATCTTGGAAGTATAAGCAAAGAGAAAATTCGATCCACTAAAATATATTGACGGCCACATAGATTAGGCTTGTTCCCCAAGCTAAACTTGATCTGTTTTTTAAATCAAATTAGTTTTTAGCGAGCTATATGAAAACAGGAAGGTGCTTTAAGATATTAGGCATGATGGGGGAGTTTGTTTTGTGAAGCCGTTATTTCGTTTTGAAAATGCGTAGCTGGCGCGCCTCGATCCGCCTCGCAACTGAGAAAAGAGGAGGGTCTACCCGCTTGAGCTTTCTGAAGCATGAGGGTCCGCTCAGAGTCCAGCGACCTTTCTTGCAAAACGATGGCAGTTGTCACATATACTTAATCCACCCTCCTGGTGGGGTGGTGGGAGGGGACTCCCTTTTGGTCCATTTCGAGGGCCATAAAAAGACAAATACACTGATTACATCGTCGGCAGCGGCAAAATTCTACAGTTGTGAAGGGGGCTTGCCTGACCAGGAGATTGCCCAAGACTTCAAAATAGACAAGGGCGCGTTACTAGAATGGGTTCCCCAGGAGAGCATTTTTTTTGAGGGATCCAAAACACAGGTATCCAACAAAATCACTCTGTCTGACGAATCCCGGTTCTTGGGCTGGGACATAATCGTTCTGGGTAGGATGACGTCGAGCAAAAAGCCCTTTGGAGGTGCCTTGCGCTCATCTACGACTATCATGAAAGATGAGCGCCTGATTCATCGCGATTTTTTTGAGTACAGTCCAACGATGGGGACCAGCGCTTGGGGGTTACAGGGGAAACATGTTCTCGGTTCGCTAATTGCAACCTCGGCCTATATCGAGGATGACGAATTTTCTAGATTAGTGTCGTCTAGCCTAAAAAAAATAGGCAGCGACTCTTTCGGCGGCACAAAGAAAAAAGGTTTGTTCTTGTTGCGTTACCTAGGCAGCTCCGTTGAAGAGTGTAAGCATGGCTTTTACGTTGCTCGGGAGATTATGCACCAGAATGAAGCGCTCATGCTTGGTTGTGATGGAGAACGTCCAAGAATATGGGACTATTAGGACTAAAAATAGCAAAATACGGTGATTGGTCCTATGGAACGTTTCATGCAAGTGGGATAAGAAGTAATCTTTGGTAGTACAAATTCGGAGGGGAAAAGAATGGAGCTAAGCCCAAGGGAAAAAGATAAATTGCTTATTTTTACCGCTGCGCTTTTGGCCGAGCGACGTCGAGCGCGCGGCGTGAAGCTAAATTACCCAGAGTGCATAGCACTTATTTCTGCCGAGATTATGGAAGGAGCAAGAGATGGCAAAACCGTAGCCGAGTTGATGTCTTTCGGAAAAACGATACTAAAGAATGAAGAGGTAATGGAAGGAGTGGCAGAGATGATCCACGAGGTGCAAGTAGAGGCCACTTTCCCGGATGGAACCAAGCTGGTAACCGTTCACGAACCGATTATTTAGGGGCAGATTGATGAAACCAGGAGAATACTTTCTTATCGATGAGTCAATAGAGCTTAATAGTGGTAGGAAAACGTTAGAGATTAAGGTCACAAATTCGGGAGATCGTCCAGTCCAGGTGGGATCTCATTACCATTTCGCCGAGACCAACTCTGCACTGATCTTCGATAGACCAAACACCTTCGGCTATCGATTGAATATCGCCGCGGGCACTGCGGTTCGTTTTGAGCCGGGAGTCTCAAAGACTGTGGAGCTAGTCGAGTATGGTGGTTCTAGGAATATCTTCGGCTTCCGAGGCGAAGTAATGGGAACGTTGGAGGCCTAAATTATGCCAAAATTATCACGCCGCGCTTACTCAGATATGTTCGGGCCAACCACGGGGGACAGACTCCGCCTAGCGGACACGGAATTAATTGTTGAAGTAGAGAGAGACCTGACAGTCTACGGGGACGAGGTAAAGTTCGGAGGCGGGAAGGTCATAAGGGACGGAATGGGCCAAAGCCAATCTCTGTCAGCCGCTGCCGCTGATACGGTTATCACTAATGCTCTAATTATTGATTATTGGGGAATCGTAAAAGCGGATGTTGGAATTAAAAATGGTCGGATCTGGAAGGTAGGCAAGGCCGGTAATCCCGATACCCAGCCAGGGGTCGATATTGTCATTGGCCCTGGAACTGAGGCCATTGCGGGCGAGGGGCACATTTTGACTGCAGGAGGAATAGACTCTCACATTCATTTTATTTGTCCTCAACAGATTGAAGAAAGCTTGATGTCGGGTATTACAACGATGCTCGGAGGTGGAACCGGACCGGCTACCGGTACAAACGCCACTACTTGCACTCCTGGCCCGTGGCACATATCCAAGATGCTTCAATCGGCCGACGACTTTGCGATGAATCTAGGGTTTATGGGGAAAGGTAATGCGAGCCTGCCCGGCCCCCTAGATGAGCAAGTTGAAGCCGGCGCGATGGGACTCAAACTTCATGAGGATTGGGGCACAACGCCCCAAGCTATTGATAATTGTTTGTCGGTCGCTGAGCGTCAAGACGTTCAGGTAGCTATTCATACAGACACGCTTAATGAATCGGGTTTTGTTGAAGACACTATAGCCGCCTTCAAGGACAGAACCATCCATACCTTTCACACCGAAGGAGCCGGAGGCGGTCACGCCCCTGATATTATAAAAGCTTGTGGCCTGCCAAACGTTCTTCCGTCATCAACAAACCCTACGCGCCCTTATACCATCAACACGGTGGATGAGCACCTCGACATGTTGATGGTCTGTCATCACTTAGATCCAAATATTCCCGAGGATGTTGCGTTCGCAGACTCTCGCATAAGAAAAGAAACTATCGCGGCTGAGGATATATTGCATGACCTTGGAGCCTTCTCGATGATAGCGTCCGACTCGCAAGCAATGGGCCGAGTTGGTGAGGTCATCAGTCGGACTTGGCAAACCGCTCACAAAATGAAAGTACAACGTGGTTTCTTAGAGGAGGGGAGCAGCACTGATAATTTCCGAGTAAAACGTTACATCTCGAAATACACAATAAACCCCTCCATCGCCCACGGAATTGCGAGTGAAGTTGGATCAATTGAAGAGGGTAAGTTGGCTGATCTCGTGCTCTGGAAGCCCGCATTTTTTGGCGTTAAGCCAGCGATGATTATTAAAGGTGGCATGATAGCGGCCGCGCCGATGGGCGATCCGAATGCGTCAATACCAACACCTCAGCCAGTGCACTACAGGCCGATGTTCGGTTCGTTCGGAAGAGCCAGGGAGGCAACTAGCCTTACTTTTGTTAGCCAAGCTTTCGGAGAGAGACTGAATGACCTTGGGCTAAGAAAAAACATAAGCGCGGTGGGTTCATGCAGAAATGTATCAAAGCTTGACATGGTCTTGAATGATTACCTGCCACAAATCGAAGTGGATCCTGAGAGTTATGAGGTCAGGGCGGACGGTGAGCTGCTGACTTGCGAGCCTGCGGATTGCCTGCCGCTTGCGCAGCGCTACTTTCTATTTTAGGCCCCAATGACATGCGATTCGATTGCTTTAAAAAAGCCGCAGATCACGAGTGCTCGGGAGAGGATGATGAGATAGCCTTACCTTATGACGAGCGAAAACGGAGTAGAGGAAAGTGCATATCGGAGAAAGGGGCATCTGTAGCTTGGTTCCTTGACCGAGGCGAGCACCTGCTTGGGGGCGATATTCTAGTCTCGACAACTGATGACTTCTTCTCGGTTAAAGCTCGACCGGAGCCTGTCTCGCGTGTTTCGGCGACTGATAATTTTGCACTCACAAGAATTGCTTATCATTTAGGAAATCGCCATGTCGCTCTTGAGCTGCGGGAACACGAACTACTTTACCAGCCAGACTATGTTTTAGATCAGATGGTCATCGGTTTGGGAGGGCAAGTAGACGAGACGATTAGTCCCTTTCAGCCCGAGGACGGCGCGTATCATGCCCACCCGAAACATTAACGAGTTCGAGGACAATAGTGAGCTCTGATTTAACCAGACTTGCCAATTTGATCAGGCTTTCTTCACAAGCGCTGCCCGTCGGAGGTTACGCTTACTCATCTTGCATGGAGTCTGCGGTCTGCAATGGCATTGTGAAAGATCATGTGACGGCGTTCGAATGGATCTCAGATCTTTTCAATTACGGGTTGTGCTATCTCGACTTGCCCGCACTCTTTCTGAGTTCCGATGCCTGGGACAAGAATGAACCAAATATTATCGAAAGCTTGAACGAATACCTCCAAGCAAACCGAGAGACTGAGGAGATGCTTTTAGAAGATTTGGAAATGGGTAAATCACTGGCGCGTATTCTTCAACAGATAGACGCCGGTAGTCCGCTCTTTAAAGAGCCTTCGTTTGTTACAGAATTTGCGATCGCCGGCGCTTATTGGCGGATTCCTGTCGCCGAATTAGCCGCTGGCTTTTGTTTTAATTGGATTGAAAACCAGGTGCTCGTAGTAACTAAGTCTCTTCCCTTGGGACAGTCGAAAGCTCAATGGGTTCTGGAGAAAATGATTCCTCAGATATCCGAAGGCGTCGATCGGTCTGAGAGAATCGCGCAAAAGCAGCAGAAGTATGAGTGGAAGTTCGGCCGTTCGCTCCCGGGAGTGGCTATTCTGTCCGCGCAACATGAAGGTATTGAGGACAGGCTTTATCGGTCTTAAGGAGACACTATGTTGGAAGAAAATAAAAAGCCACCACTTAGACTAGGAGTTGGTGGGCCCGTCGGAGCAGGAAAAACCTCTCTCGTTAAAGCTCTATGCCTGGAGATGCGCCAGAAGTTTAATTTGGCCGTGATTACTAACGACATATACACACGAGAAGACGCAGAATTTTTATTGAAACATCAGGCACTTTCCCCTGATCGTATCATGGGAGTTGAGACAGGCGGTTGCCCTCACACGGCGATAAGAGAAGATACATCGATGAATCTCAACGCGATTGATCAGCTCACTGCAAGATTTAGTGACCTTGATCTCATCGTTATAGAGAGCGGTGGCGATAACCTTGCAGCAACTTTTAGTCCGGAACTTTCTGATCTAACGCTCTACATGATAGATGTCTCCGCTGGCGAGGAGATCCCAAGGAAGGGCGGTCCGGGTATTACTAAGTCAGACTTGTTGATAATCAATAAAATCGATTTGGCTCCCTTCGTCGGTGCGGATTTAGATGTAATGGATAACGATGCAAAGCTCATGAGGGCAGGTAAGCCATATATCTTTTCTAACTTAAAATTGGGCAACGGCATTTCAGAAATATCCGAATTCATAATTCGTGAGGGAATGTTGTGAGGCGGAAAATATCATGTTCACTGGATATGCACTAAAATAGTGGAAGGGGCTTCCATTGCACACAAATAAGGCATTTATCCATTCGAGAGTTAAAAATAAACTTGCTACGTTTTCCTGGTTTTATAGATAAATTATTGAATAATCGATAAAAAATTTGAGCTATGCAATTGATTGGTTAATGGCACGATCCGTGCACCATGATCGGGACGCAAAGCGTGTTGGATCTACAACTAAAAAATTTTATTAATATTTAAGGGGTGAAAAAATGTTTGGGACAGGCACCAAAAAATCGTTAATGAGCTGCTTTCTTTTTTTCTGGATAGCGCTTCTTTCTGTAGGCTCTCTAGCTGATAACGTCATTGAAGAAGTTATTGTTGTTGCTGAGAAAAGGAACGAGAGTTTGCAAGATCTTTCTCAGGCGGTAACTGTTTTGAGTGGCGATGAACTCGACAATAAAAATATCACATCTTTTGTGGATTTGAGCGGGATCGCTCCGGGGGTCACGGTTGCTAAGAACGAGGGCTATAAAACCGTTGTCTCTATTAGAGGCATTGGAAACGAGACCAATCAAAACGCAATAGCAGCCCCGTCAGTCGCATACCATCTAGACGGTGTGTATATCGCCTCTCCATTTTCTCTGCAAACTGATTTTATAGATGTGGAACGGATAGAGGTTTTAAGGGGGCCTCAAGGAACACTCTTTGGGCAGAACTCAACGGGTGGAGCCATAAACGTTATCAGCAAAAGACCCTCCACCGAAGGATTCGAAATAAAAAGCGATCTCACCGTCGGAGAATATAACTTGGGCAAGGGAAGGGTTTCCATGAACATTCCTGTCTCAGATTCGGTAGCGACAAGAACCTCTTTCACGATCACAGAGAGAGACGGATTCACTGACAACGTCTTTAATGGGCAAGAGCTTGATGATATGAGCTCCATCAGCTTTCGCACAGACTGGGAATTTACTACAGGCGACAACTCCAGCTTAAGAATTTTCGGAACTTATTTCGATGCAGACAATAACGGTGCCGCTATAAAAGGGATTGACGATCAAACCCCCGGAGCGAGGAAGCTTTCTCAGGACACAAGGTCTAATTATGAACTTACCTCTAAGTTGCTCGCGGCGATTTACGAGGCGGACTTGGGCAATTCAACTTTTAAAGGTCTTGCTAGTTGGCAGGAAGACCAAATTTTAGTCGTTCGCGATAATGACAGGCACAACTTCGGAGACATTCACATTGGCGGTCTTTGGGCCGGGCTTCCGTACATCAGGGCCGAGTTCAATCCGGAAACCTCCACCGTTGAAACAAAGACGCTTGAACTAAATATGATTTCTAATGAACCCGCGTTCGGAAAGCTTGACTGGATTGTTGGGCTTTTTTACTTCGATCATGAAATCGAGAACTACATATACGAATTCAAGGATGTCAATAATGTTTTTGATATTGGTTTGGCTGACGGACAATTTACCCCGTACGTGCACAACCCAGAGTGCCCGGCCTGTTTTGCTGTATATGGGGCAGAGGTAGGGTTTATCTCTAACGCGTTCCCTACGCGAGAGTCCTATTCAATATATGGTCAGACTACCCTTAGCGTGACAGACACCTTCAGGTTGATAAGTGGTCTTAGATACACTGAGGACAAAGTGGAAAGCTTCGTATCAAACTTTTTTGGAATTCCTGGGCAAGTTTATAATTTAGAGGAGGAGCTAGACAAGGTCACTGGCAGGCTGGTTGCGGAATACGATATAGATGATGACACAATGATTTATGCGTCTTTCACAGCAGGATTCAAGCCCGGAGGAAGCAACTTAACTTTTGGTTTTGATGACGACAATGCGCCGGTCATGGTGTTCCCCATATTTGAAAACGAAGAGATCAATGCCTACGAAATTGGCTTGAAGACCGACGCGTTTGAGGGAAGGGTTCGCGCAAATGTCGCAGCCTTCTTTTATGACTACGAAAATCTTCAGTTTCAAGCCACTGACCCAGATATATATCGTGGCGGCGTAGCCAATATTCCTGAGGTCGAAGTGAAGGGTGGTGAATTAGAGCTCGTCGCACTTCTTTCTGATTCGATTACGCTTGACGTCAAGATGGCATTTCTTGAATCCGAAATTACAGCCCCCTATGAAGCGCTCGACAATGTCAAAGCAGAGCCCTATTTCTTCGGACAGGAAGCTATAAGGTATAGTTTGAGGGAGGACATAAACGGCAACGATTTAGCCAAAACACCTGACTTCACGGCTAACGTTAGTCTTCGGTATGAAACAACAATGGATGCTGGGCACGAGATAACTGGAATTCTTGAATATATTCATAGAGGAGAGTTCCAGCAAAGGGTTATAAACAATCCGACGGTTGATGTAGTGCCAAGCTACAACGTTTTGAACCTGATGATTAGTGTAGACCCGGCCGATAAAGATTGGGGCTTTGATGTCATGGTTTACAACGCCACAGATGAAGATGGTGTTAACTCTCGCATGACAGACGTTTTTGGTGTTAGCGCAACAGGTGTAGAACTTATCCCTCCGCGTCAGATCATGGGAAGAATTAGATTTAGTCTGTAGTGTTAATAACCCGGCCACTCTATCGCCTTTTAGAGTGGCCAAGCACCTCAGAACGAACTTCAGCAAAGTCACTACTTCCCTTTTTTTGCCTACTCGTCTTGGTTACCCGATTTCGGGACAATAATTTCAAGAAACATTGCTACCATGGCCCCCGTTGATACTGGAAAAGATAAAACGGAGACAAGATTTTTCGGAAGACCCGGCACTGAATCAATGAAAAAAGATATTAAGTACGCGAGGGAGCAAGCCAATCCGACCAAGACCCAATCCCGCTTTTTGGGAAGGGATTCAGAAATTATTTTATAGCCAGAAACAACGACAAGCCCGAACATTAGCACCGTTGATCCGTATACTACCGGTGGCGGAATGGTCTGAAAAAGATTGGCAACAAACGGGATGCCACCGAGAATTATTAAAAATACCGCCGCGTAAATGCCTACGTGACGGCTGCAAATACCGGTTAGCCTTATGACTCCATTGTTCTGACTAAAGGTCGTATTAGGAAAAGTTGAAAAAACAGAGGCCACAAAAGAATTCGTAGCGCAGGCAGCGATTCCGCCTCGTAAACGTAGCCAGTAGGCTGTGCCCCCCGTTTTCAAACCAGACAGAGCATTAGTAGCAGTGATATCTCCAATTGATTCCATTGTCGAGACTAAAAATATTGGAAGTAATATCCCTACTATCTGAGGATCTATCGAAATTGGGTATCTGGCGATCTCGGGAATAAAAAAGACCTCTTGGTTTTGCAGCCCAGACAGGTCCACCGAACCAAAAACCAATGAAATACTGAAACCAATTATTAAACCAAAGGTTATGCTGCCCACCCTTAGCCAAGTTTTCCTTGATCTAGAGATTAAAATAGTGCTCGCTAATACTACTCCAGAAAGAATTATTATCTGGAAGCCAGTACCCTCAAAACCTCCCGCGCTATCGAACTCTCTGGCTAGGTTTTGTAAAGTAGTGAGAACAAGCGTGATCCCGAGAAGCATTACAGTAGTTCCAGAGACGTTGGGCGTAATGACGTTTTTAAGATGCTTTAAAAAAAAAGAAAGCAGGAACATGATCAAAGAGCAAAAGGCTGTTGAGCCAAAAATGACTCCCAGTGCCTCTTCAGAGCTTTGGTCAGTAATCAGAGTTTGATAGGAGAAGATGAGAGGCCCCACAAACGCAAAGCTGGTCCCTTGGAGGCTTAGGAGGCCTGAGCCGATTGGTCCTACGCGATTGATCTGCACTAAAGTTGCAAATCCTGAGATGACAAGTGCTGAACTAATTAAATAGCTTGTTTCCGAGGGCGATAGTCCCATTCCTAGGGCGATCAGGAGGGGGGCCGTCAATATTCCTCCTGCCATGGCCAAGAGATGCTGAAATGCAATGGCTGCTGCTACCGGAGGAACAGGTTTTCCTTCAAGAGTGAAAGCGCCGGTGTTAGACAATTTTTCCAAACTTAACGAAGCCTCTCTACAAGAATACGAACTTTAAAAGGAAAACAAGCGATATTATGAGAACAGCCGCCGAGCAGTCGCCCATTTTTCCGCTCAGAATTTTAATTATGGAATAGGTAATAAATCCAAGGCCAATACCGTCTGCTATAGAAAAAGTTAGAGGCATGCTTAGAGCGCAAATAGTTGCTGGCGCTGTTTCAGAGATATCATTCCAATCTAAATCTGCGAGTGCGTTGACCATCACGGAAGCTACATAGAGCAAAGCCGCTGCGGTAGCATAGGAGGGGATTGTTTTTGCTAACGGGGCAAGGAAAAGACAAAGGAGAAAAAGGATCGATACCGTGACAGACACCATTCCTGTTCGTCCTCCAGCTTCAACACCCGCTGCGCTTTCGACATAAGAAGTTGTTGATGACGTCCCGAAAACGGAACCAACCATCGTAGCAGAGGAGTCTGCGATGAGTGCTTTCTCGATTCTTGGCAGATGACCTTTTTCATCCAAGAGACCAGCACGATTTGATACGCCCACTAGAGTCCCAGCCGTATCGAAGACGTCCACAAGCAGCATTGTCATGACCACCGTCAGCATTGAGACATCGATAACAGAAACAAGGTCAAGTTCAAAAAACACAGGAGCCATCGATGGCGGTGCGGAGAGCACACCCATATACGGAATGTCTCCAATGAGAATGCCGAGTAGGGTCGCCAAGAGAATTCCTATGACCACAGCGCCAGTCACACGCTTCGCAGTTAAAGCGACAATTAGGACAAATGCGCCTAGGCATAGGAGTGGCCCCACCCCAGTCAGATCCCCTAAGCCCACTAGAGTAGCCTGATTGTCGACTATTATGCCCGCATTTTTAAGGGCAATAAAACCGAGAAAAAATCCAATACCAGCGGCTATTCCAAGCTTTAAGTTTCGAGGAATGGCATTAATTAACCATTGTCTTACTGGGAGAATACTCAAGATAACGAAAATCACGCCGGAGACTAGCACAGCACCTAAGGCAGATTGCCATGTATGACCAAGACCAATTACGACGCCATAAGTAAAAAAAGCGTTTTGTCCCATGCCCGGGGCGAGTGCAACAGGATAGTTCGCTAGCAATCCCATTACCGCGGATCCAAAAGCGGCTGCGAGACAAGTTGCAACAAATACAGCACCAAAATCCATGCCTGTCTCTGAGAGAATAGACGGGTTAACGACTGTGATATAGGACATGGACAGAAAAGTGGCTATTCCTGCCAATATTTCTTTGCTGAAATTAGTGTTGTGTTTCTTAAACTCAAAATATCTAGAAAGAAAATCCATCGCCGGGTACTCCTTATTCTTGCTAGCCTTTTTTATTTTAGTAAATGTAAGTTTTCTCTATTCGTGTCAGCTCTATATGTGCAAAATATGAAGGCATTCAGTATAGCATCAACTAGGTTCATTTAAATGCTCGGCGTCCCGGCTTCTTGCTGATATTGAAGCTGACAAGACGAGCAGACTTAAAATTTTATAGGGGCTTTTTTTGGTTACATGGATTAAAGATCCAGCAGTTGTATGGACAGGAAATAAAGAGCGAGCAAGTCGCGGTGTTTTGATTTCTGGAGGAAGAATTCTAGAGCTCGTAGATGAGTTCCCCAGAGTAGAATATGACGAGGTGTTTGATGCGTCAGGCCTAGTTTTAATTCCTGGTCTTATCAACTGCCATCATCACTTCTATCAAACATTAACTCGTGCTCTTCCCGCTGCATTGAACAAAGAATTGTTTCCTTGGCTAGCGAGTTTGTACCCGGTTTGGTCTAAATTAACGGAGGAGTCTGTTCGTGCCTCTACCAGAACAGCTGTTTGTGAGCTTTTGCTGTCTGGTTGCACCACGACGGTTGATCATCATTACGTTTTTTCAAAAGCGCTTAGCAGAGCCATAGACGTGCAGGCAGAAGAGATCAAATCGCTAGGTATTCGGGCGATTTTAACTAGAGGTTCAATGAGCCTAAGCGAGGAGAATGGAGGGCTCCCGCCATCCAACGTTGTCCAAACTGAAGATGTTATCCTAAAAGACAGTGAGAGACTTATCGACCAGTGGCATGATCGCTCTGAAGGTGCGATGCTGCAAATAGCGCTCGCGCCCTGCTCTCCGTTTTCTGTGACCGAAGAATTAATGTCTGCTTCGGCTCAACTGGCACGTGAAAAAAAAGTGCTTTTGCATACTCACCTTGCTGAGACATCTGACGAAAATTCTTTTTGCGAAAACCTGTATGGTTGTCGGCCCTTAGATTACCTTGAAAAAGTAGGCTGGCTTTCTAGTAATGTCTGGCTAGCGCATGGAATTCACTTCTCATCTGAGGAAATACAAAGGCTTGGTCGGACCAAGATGGGTATATGTCACTGCCCGTCCTCGAACATGACGCTGGCGTCGGGGTTCTGTCCGGTCGAAGAGCTCAGAGCCGCCGGTGCGCCGGTCGGTTTAGGTGTTGATGGCTCCTCTTCAAACGACAGTTCGAATTTAATGCAAGAACTTAGGCAGGCATATCTTCTGCAGAGGCTGAGGCTAGGAGCAGAACAATTCAGTCATATTGATGCTCTGGAATTAGCCACGACAGAGGGTGCGCGGCTGCTCAATCGGGATGACATCGGAGAGATAAGAGAGGGCGCCTGCGCTGATTTGGCTCTATTCAGCACAGATGAGCTAAGGTTCGCCGGGGCGCACGATCCCTTAGCTGCTCTAGTCCTTTCTGGTGCTCACCGGGCTGAAGCGGTCATGGTTGATGGGGAATGGAAGGTGAGAAATGGTGAGCTGTTGGACGTTGATTTGGGAGAAATACTGGAAAGCCAAAAAAAAGCTGCCGTAGCACTTGTTTAGTTAAAGATATTTTATTTAGATTTATTTGCTATGTTTTTTGACTGGGACGGGACGCACCCGATCAAAAAAAGCCTTAGGGCCGGTAATCAGAGCAGGAGCAAATTATGAATTTACTTGGAATGGTATTGCTTCTTCTGGCTATCGTTTTTGCATCGAAGTCTTATTCGGAAGGATCGTGCAATTATTCCCTAGAAAAATCGAAGGCAATTCAAGACATCGAATATCTGCGGAAGCGGTACGCCAGTGCAACTGATAAAATTGGTACAGGAGCCAACCAATCCGTGGAGGAGGGCCGCCGAACCTATCACAGAATATTCTCGAAAGATGCAGTCATTTTGGCTGGCGAAGATATCCCGCCGCAGATTGGGCCTGAGGCGTGGGTGCAAGTGGTGGCCAGTGCCTTGAAGGATGTCGGGCCTACCCAGCACCTCATAGGAACCCAGCTGGTCGAGATTCAGCGCTTTGAATTAGACAAGGACTGCAATCCGTTGCGAGGGAAAGCCACCATGGAGAGTTATGTTCAAGCCTGGCATGAGAGAAAAGATGATCGGGTCTGGGTGTATATTGGAACCTACCTCGACGAGGTTAGTTTTCTTCCCGGACGTGGTTGGCGGATCGAAGAGATGCAGCTGCTGCAAGTTGGAGGGGAGACAAGGTTTATGGGTCCAGCTGTAGCGGGGTTAAATTCAGCTGAAGAGGAGTAAGGTCTGCACTCGGTACCATTCGTTGATTGGTCCTAAAAATAGCTATAAGGTAGAAATTCTGAGAGCTTGTTTGAAGAGAAAACCATCAGTAGCATGAATCGTAAATGGGTTGTTGCCCGAGCATCTGAAAGCGAGGGCATGTGTCTGGAACCCGAGGTGTTCGGTCAGCTGGAAATACCGATCCCGAAGGTAAGGAAAGGCCAGATTTTAATTCAGAACCAATTGCTGGTCTGCGAGCCTCTGGTTCACGCTATGGTAAAAGGTGTTCCTGGACGAATTGAGCCACTTGCTGTGGGGTCTGCGTTTAAAGGGCATGCCGGCGGAGTTGTAGTGCAAAGTCTCCACCCAGATTTCAAAGAGGGAGATGAAGTTCATGGCACGCTTGATTGGTCTGACTTCGTTTTGTCTGACGGATTCGACGGGAATGGAATGCCGCTATCTCGCTGTTCCCCTCAATTTAATCTGAGCACTAACATGATTACGCTGGGAATGACCGGCCTCTGTGCCTTCATTGGACTCTTTGAGATAGGACGACCACTCCCTGGAGACGCGGTTGCAGTCTCTGCCGCAGCCGGTGGGGTCGGGTCGATCGCTATTCAGTTGGC
>CAJXCK010000058.1 GCA_913051785.1 uncultured Gammaproteobacteria bacterium | reverse complement strand
ATCTGGGTCAATAATATAGACCAACATCACAGGACCTCTCGCAGCGGCCTTAATCAATGGCATGTGATCGTCTAATCGCAAATCACGGCGAAACCAAACGAGTTGTCTCTTCTCTTTCTCCACTTCGCAAGGTTAATGATCGGGTCGTCTGTTTTGCGTGAGCCTGCTTAATCGTAATCCCCACGCAAGATCGATATAAAGACGAGGGGCAGGATGTTGCCTTTTCGGTTAGTCTCGAGACCAAAGTACACATTAAAATGCGAGGGTCAGGGAGGTCAGAAACGATGAATGAACTCAATAAGAAGAGCGCCGGCGAACTCGCGGCACTCATTAAAGAAAAACAGGTCTCGAGCACCGAAGTCGTTGAAGCTCACTTGAGGCGGATCGAGGAAGTCAATCCTGACGTAAACGCTATCACAATCGCATTAGGAGACACTGCCCTGGCAGCAGCGAAGAAAGCTGATGATGCCTCCGATTCCGAACGCGAGAGAACATTTCATGGAGTACCTTTCACAATCAAGGAAAATATAGATCTGATAGGAACTCCGACTACAAATGGAATTCCTCTGATGGCTGAAGCGATGCCGCCAAGAAATGCACCCATCGTTGACAGAATGTTAGCGGCCGGAGCAATACCAATCGGCAGAACCAATCTGCCAGAATTGGGTATGCGCTTGGATACCGATAATCCTTTAAGAGGAAGAACGTTTAACCCATGGAACAAACAACTAACTCCAGGAGGTTCGAGCGGAGGTGAAGGAGCGGCTATCGCAACGGGTATGAGCCCGTTCGGATTGGGCAACGATATCGGTGGCTCCCTGCGCAACCCAGCATATTGCTGCGGCATAGCCTCGTTAAAACCAAGTATCGGGAGACTGCCGTTCGTAAATTCAATTGAGCCCGTGGACATGGGAATATCGGGTGCTTTCCTTACGGATGGACCCATGGCGAGATCCGTTGACGATTTGAGAAACGGACTGAAAGTCATGGCTGGTCGACATATTGATGACCCGCAATCTGTCGATGCTCCGTTGACCGGGGTTATCCCAGACAAACCAAAAGCAGCTTTGATAAGAGCGATTCCCGGTTTCAACCTAACGGATGTGACTCTTCGCGAGATTGACCGAGCTGGTTCTATACTTGCCGATCGAGGATGGCTTGTCGAAGAAGCGCGGGCACCAGAAGTTCCGAGGGTCTACGAAATCTGGGGAACGGTTTTAAACAATGGAATGATTGGTGCAATCCCCCCCGAGGTTTTCAAGAAAGAGACAGCGGATTATCTAGAACGTGAATCTAAACAGTTTCTGGAGAATGGAATAAACCTGGACGAAGCACTAATAGAGAGGCGTCGACTCAGACGCCTATGGTCAGCATTCCTGACCGAATACGCCGTTTGTATCGGCCCAACCTGGACTAATCCTCCATGGCCAATTGACACGGATCTTGATCCGAATAAGGGCCCTGACGAATTATCCAAAAGCTTTATTTTCATTGCTCCTGGCAACTGTCTGGGTATTCCCTCCGTTGCGTTACCTATGGGTATATCAGAAAACTTACCAACCGGCATACAAATCTATTCTGAGGTTTATCGCGAAGACCTTTGTCTTGGCGCGGCCGAAATAATCCAGAGTGAAGCAGCTTGCCCGACACCAATTGATCCAGTCTTCTGAGCCCAAATTCTAAATATTCCACCCAAATTGTGCGCGGAGCTAGTTCACGGCAGACTTCGATTAAAGTAAAATCCTCGGGACTGCACCCATAGCTCAACTGGATAGAGCACCTGCCTTCTAAGCAGGGGGTTCGGGGTTCGAGTCCCTGTGGGTGCGCCATTTTGAAAAAAGGATATCTTTAACATCGATACGAAGATTTTTAACCTCGGGAATAATTCTTCTTCATTGGTCGTTTATCCTTCGCCTACCCCTTGATGAACTCTGCAAGTAGACGCGATAGCTGTTCAGGGCGCTTCCATTGATAGAAATGTCCTCCACCTATATGCGGGGCACTTCTCGCATTGGGTGCCATTTTAAGAACATCGTCCTCAATACCATTCGTAACGGGGTCATCCCCAGCAAAAACCGATAGAAATGGTTTTTGCGATGTCGCAAAGAATTCTCGTGCATCTTTTTGAGCCTCTAGAGAGGAATCCGGTAACGTCGGAACATGACTCGGCATGGCCCTCGGTCCCATTTTAAAAGACGGATCTGGAAATGGAGCCTCGTAAGCTCTTAGTAAGTCTGTGGCGAAAGGCGAAATTTTTTCTAACCCCAGACGCTGAAAAAGATAGTGAGCTGCAATCGCTAACTGAGATCTATTCTCCATCTGAAAAGAACAAAGCAGACCGATGGGCAGATTTTCTGTATCCCAACAAAACTTCTGCCAATACATGAATTTCAGAGCAGGGCTGAATTCCTCTCTTTCCTCACCGCTCAAACTCGCCCCATCCATTTCTCTGACTTCTTTAGCCATAGAGAACAGGGTCAATTTTGGTCCGTTTTTTCGAAATTCCTGGACCTGCTCAATAACCTTTTCAGAAACATCAGGATTGTAGGGTAAACCCGTATTGCCCATCGCAATTTTCTCAAAGCGATCAGGCTCTCTCGCCACCATCCTCAGACCAATCAAGCCTCCCCAGTCCTGGCCGAAGAATGTTAAACCGCTGAAGTCATTTTCAATGAGCCACGCCGTCATCCAGTCGACCTGATTTTGGTAACTGTAGTCTTCCCTGGCAGCTGGCTTGTCCGACTTCCCATAGCCGGGGAGGTCGGGCGCAATTACTCGAACACCCTGATCAACCAAATGAGGCACCATTCGAGCATAGAGATAACTCCAAACTGGTTGCCCATGCATCGCTAATAGAATCGGGCCATCTCGAGGTCCTTCATCGATATGGTGGATTCTCAAATCCGACCCGTCATTTGTTTTAATCGTGGTGTAGCATGGCTCAAAGGGATAATCTTTTAGATTCTCGAATTGCTTGTCTGGGGTACGAAGGATTTCCATGTCGGTTTTTGCTCATTGCACTGATTACACTGAAACATCCTATCAACATGGCTCAGCGAGACACAGCTCATTTTTCTGCTCGCATTCGCGACAAACTAGATACCTATCAGAACCTAGGGCTAGGTATGACCGCAATCGAAGAGGGAATATCTCATTAAAAAGTTTCTAAAATACTTTTCGATTTCACTACTTGGCGCTCTCATCGGCTTCGGAATCTATTACCCGTTCCGAGGCGACCCAATATTCATGATCGCAGGCCAAGAATTGACAGGAATCGAAGTCGAATACCCTGAGAACTGGGGGTTCACCGACGCACATACGACGATTATGGTTGAAACGAATCCGGACGATCCGCACTCCGTCACAACTCTCTGCTTTACAAGTTCGGACGGAGTAGATTTATTTGTTCCCGCAATGGATGGACATACGAAGAGCTGGACTGCCCACACCCTATCGGATGATCGAGCCAGGATCAAAATCGGTGACGAAGTCTATTCTATTGCTCTCGAACTGGTGACAAAGGACGCCAAGATTTCTGAGCTCGCTCCTATGGCCAGGAGAAAGTTCCCCAACCTAGACCTACCAGACTCAGAGAACGCTCCACAAAACATCTGGTTATTTAAAGTTCAACCAAGGATCGCTGGCTGAGGGACACTCGGTTAGGACCGTTGACCCTGAGTGAGCTTCTTTGTTTGATAGCGTCTGCGCAATCTCTCTTTAAACAGATATAGGTTTAACCGAATCAATATTCTGCTGGTGTGCAAAAAATCTCTGACTTTTCTATGCTTGATACGTTTATTGCTCATCCGCGCCAATAGCTAGTTCAATCGCTCCGGTGGACCTAAACTTATTATTCTTTTTGGCTGTATTCCTTCCCCAAGGAGCAGCTTTTTACTGTGGCATTGCCACTCCTCAACAATCAAACGATTGCCTTCACATGTCAATCCAATTCTGACTATTTCTTCAGAAAGTTAACTTTTAGCAGGCATTTTGTTCGCCAGCTTCAAAATCCACACTCCCAATAAAGTGCTTAATGTGAACCTAGCTACGAAAAGAAAAGCGGCCGGGAAACCAAGAAGAGATAGAACCCACCATTTCAAGAATTCAGACCACGATGAAACCCACATAAACACCTGATATAACAGTTGAAAGTAGGCTTCTAAATAACTCAGCGCGGTGATTTCAGGTGAAACAAATAAGGCGTGAATCCCCATGATCAAGATCCAAATATCGCCCCAGATAAACAGATACCCGAGGTGAGTAAAAACTTGTTTCATGAGACCCTGTTTAGCTCGATTGCGAGGCCTTTATCGCTTTCAAAGCCATTACATTCGCGTTTTTTATCGCCTCCATGGTTGGGGCTTCTGTACTAATATCACCCAGCTCACGTAGCGGCGTGTGAACCACGTCATGCCCGTCAACTGACTCCATCCTCTCGAGCCAAGCGCAAACATTGGCGAACGGCGTTAAGTCAAATACGTTTGTGAATGCAGGTCTTACCTGTCCGATTTCTGCATAAGCCGCGATATCCGCTAACGTGACATGATCTCCGCACAGGAATTTATGTTGCTTCAATTGATAATTTTCAAGAGTCGTCAGGGCGCCCGACAGGCTCCTTTTGGCGTTTTCCTGCATGAGTTCAGGTATATCTAAATCTTTCCGAACCTTTGGTGCCACCAATCCTAGCGATGCCTCTCGAACGTTGCGATGATGATAGTGCAGATAAGCATCAATCTTTGCTCTCTCTCGCTCATCTTCAGGATAAACATCGAACCATTTATGCGTTCTCGAGAGATAAGTCATAATCGCGTGAGCCTCCCCCAAGGTGAACCCGGTATCTGGCTCCTCGATGCACGGTATGGTTCCAGAAGGATTTTTTTCAAGGTAATTCGGGTTACGACTGCCATTATCTCCTTTTGAACCCGGATTGATCAGCGACAACTCAAAAGGAAGCTTCTTCAAAATTAGTAGCCAAAGTACCGCTCTGACCGGTTGAGAGAAAGGTACCCCGTAGACAATCAATGGTTGCATAACACCCCCTAACATTGAGAACTGCATTCAATTGTACCGGAAACGTCACTCGTTAGGACAAAGAGAAAAGTGGTAGGATCCTGGTGGAGGAGAATTTCGATGGCTATACCGACAAAAGAAGAACTGGGGTTCGACCCTAAAGCTTTGAGAGACAAATACCGCACCGAACGCGATAAACGACTTCGCGAAGACGCAAACGAACAATATACCGAGATAAAAGGCGAGTTCGGCAGTTTTATTGAAGATCCCTACGTAGCAGAGAATGTCGACAGAGAGCCGTTCACAGACGAGGTTGAAGTCGCAATAATTGGTGGCGGATTTGGTGGCCTGATAGCTGGAGCACGCTTAAGAGAGCATGGCTTTGAAAACATCCGCATCATCGAAAAGGGCGGAGATTTCGGCGGCACATGGTATTGGAATCGATATCCTGGAGCCGCCTGTGACACCGAAGCATACATCTATCTCCCCCTTTTAGAAGAACTAGACTACGTTCCATCCCAAAAGTACGCGCATGCCCCTGAGATATTGAGTCACAGCAAGAACATCGCAGCGAAATATGATCTTTATGAGAACGCCTGCCTACAAACTGAAGTAACGGGAATGCAATGGGATGAGCTAGAGTCCAGATGGGTTATACAGACAAATCGACAGGATCGATTCAAAGCAAGATTCGTCGTCATGTCGAACGGGCCACTTCACCGCCCTAAATTACCAGGCATCGAGGGTATCAATTCTTTTAAGGGCCATACTTTTCACACCAGTCGGTGGGACTATGAGTACACAGGCGGGGATTCCAACGGGGCTTTGGAGAGACTGCGCGACAAGAAAGTGGCAATAATTGGCACCGGCGCCACCGCTGTCCAGTGCACACCCCACGTTGGGGAAGCGGCCAAACAGTTATACGTGTTCCAAAGGACACCCTCCTCTATCGATATCAGAGCAAATCGAAAAACAGATCCAGAATGGGCTGAGAGCCTCAAACCGGGCTGGCAAAAAGAGAGGATGGATAATTTTAACATCCTTTGTTCAGGTGGAGTCGTTGAAGAAGATCTCGTGAAGGATGGATGGACGGAGATAATTCGCAATCTTATCTCGATGGCTAACTATCGTGGGGAGGACACAAATTGGGATGAAGTGCCTGAATTAATGGAAATAGCAGACTTCCAGAAGATGGAACAGATAAGGGCCAGGGCTTCGGATTTGGTCGAGGATCCGCAAACCGCAGAATCACTCAAGCCCTATTATCGACAATTCTGCAAAAGGCCCTGTTTCCACGATAGTTATTTACAAACCTTTAACCGCGATTCGGTCGAATTGGTTGATACAAATGGGCTAGGAGTGGAGAGAATTACTGAAAAAGGTGTAGTCGCTGGCGGAAAAGAATACGAGGTCGACTGCATCATATTCGCTACCGGCTTTGAGGTCGGCACTTCCTATGTACGAAGATCAGGCTATGACGTTACCGGCTTGGACGGTATCACTCTAAGCGACAAGTGGGCCGAGGGTATGAGAACACTGCATGGCGTGATGACTAGCGGCTTTCCAAATCTCTTCATCATCAGCAACTCTCAGGCGGGCTTTACAACCAATTTCCCACATGCAATGGATGAGACCTCTCAACACATCGGCTACATCCTAAACGAATGCAGGAAAGATAACTTATCCTCAATCGACGTCGAAAAAGAAGCCGAGGATAAATGGGTGGAAGAAATAATAGGCGTTTCGAGATTTGCCTCAGACTTTCAAGAGTCATGCACCCCAGGTTATTACAACAATGAGGGCAAGCCCAATCCGAAAAGTGCGCAAAATGGACCCTATGGGAAGGGCTCAAGGCCGTATTTTAGAATCACTGCAGCCTGGCGCGAGGAAGGAAATATGGCCGGCATTAAAAAAAATAAGTGATCGATTTTAAGGACAGAGTCGTTCTGGTTACAGGAGCCGGAGGCGGCATCGGGCGAGAGCATGCTCTTGAGTTTGGCAGACGGGGAGCTCAGGTGGTCGTAAACGACCTTGGTTCCGATATTAGGGGTGAGGGCTCGAGCGATCTTGCAGCTAGAGTTGCTGCCGAAATAAATACAGCTGGAGGCCAAGCGGTATCGAACAATTTCTCGGTATCAGATCCGGAGCAAGCCAAGGCCATGGTCAAACAGGCTATTGATGAGTTCGGCCGGATAGATGTCGTCATTAATAACGCTGGCATTTTAAGGAACAGGACCTTTAAGAATACGACGACCGATGACTTTAAATTAGTCGTCGAAGTTCATCTTCTAGGTTCAGCCTATGTGACTCATGCTGCCTGGCCATTTATGTATGAGCAAAACTATGGACGGGTGATACTAACCTCTTCTGTGTCGGGTATCTTCGGCCAATTTGGGCAAAGCGCCTATGGTGCGGCCAAAATGGGGATGTTAGGACTTATGAACGTGTTATCACTTGAGGGAAGATCTCACGGGATCAAGGTCAATTGCTTATCGCCAGGCGCCGACACGCGCATGACCGCATTGGACAAAGAACTCGGCATAAATCCGGACAAACCAAGACCCCAATCTCATCCGAAGCTGGTCACCCCCGTAGCGCTATTTCTTGCGAGCGAGCAGGCGCCTACTGGAATGGTCATACACGGCCTCAGTGGTCGATATCTAAGATCAGAGACTTATGCGAATAAGGGAATAGCCCTAAGTCCAGACGCTGTCGTCGAAGACCTTGTTGAGAACATAGATGAGGTTCTCGATATGTCGAGCGCGAGGGCACTGTCAGAGCCAGGGAATATTTCTTTATTAGGCAACTGAACTCCTAAGCTCGCTTAGGTTTCTCAAAATATTCCTTGTTCTGAAAAGCAAAAGCCAAGTCTCTGCGGGAAATTCTCCATCCTTCGTCTGTAAGCGCGAAAGAATCCGAATAATGCCCAACTGCGGCTGGTCCAAAAGGACCGATAGGCTGGTCCTCTAGACTCTCTGGCCCAATATGTCGATACAAAGACAGATAGGTGATGCCCGTTGCGTGTTGTTCATCGACCACATCTATCAGGATGTTCGTCAATACGTGACGAGATCGCAGCTTATCTGATCGATTCGCCATTGATTTCAGGATTTCTCTCCTACCTTTCAGCAAACCGCCGACAGCCAGTTCGCCCGATTCACCAAAAAGCTCCGCAAATTCATCGTACCGTTTCAAATCAAGATAATTCGCGTAAGCGATTGATAGTTTTTGACACTCTCTCTCAATGCTCTCTTTCCAACTCGTGTCCATCTGACATCCCCATCTTTCAATTGGTCAGGACTTTACTACACCTCTCGTCATAATCACCTACATCGAACCTTGAGCTTGAAGCAAGCAAGATAGTCCGAGAGAATGCATCAACGAGAAAAATTCGAGGATTAGGGATGAGCACGAGCCTTTATGATTTGACGATTGGGTCTTACACTCAAATTCTAGCCAGCGCGGTTGGCTACTTAGAAAAAGGGAAATCTCACTTTAAAGAAACGGGCATCGATCTCCAGGATGTTGTTGAAACCAGGCTCTATGAGAATATGGCTGATTTTCATTTTCAGGTCGTATCGTTAAACCACCACTCGACCAAAACGATTGCAGCGCTCAGCTCAGGCGAGTTCAACCCGCCAATCGGCTATGAGCCAAGAGACTATGACGGTCTACTACAGATGACAAAAGACAGTCTTGCTGAATTGAACTCAAAGTCAGCGGAGGAAATAAACGCACTAGCTGAAGGAAATATAACTTTCAAGATGGGAAGCACGGAATGGCCATTTACCTCAAGAAACTTTGTCCTCTCTTTTTCGTTGCCCAATTTCTATTTTCACGCGACTACCGCCTACGACATTTTAAGGATGAAAGGAGTCAAGATTGGAAAAATGGATTTCCTTGGCAGTATGAAAATTGGTACTTAAATCAATCAAATTTAATATGAGTTGGACTGCGACATTAACGTCGCTGAAGAAGGTTTTTACTCTTCTCAGTGCACTCTTCTTGTTCTCTTGCGGTGATACTAGTGATTCAGAGCGGGGAATTCGCGTAGCTCTGGTCATGAAATCGCTCGCGAACGAGTTCTTCGCCACCATGGCAAAAGGTGCAGAGGCGCACCAACAAAAAATGCCGGACCGCTACGAACTAATCATCAATGGAATCAAGGATGAGAGGGATCTCAGCAGGCAAGTTGCTATAGTTGATGAGATGGTTGCGTTGCGAGTAGATGCAATTGTGATCGCGCCAGCAGATTCAAAAGCTTTAATACCGGCCCTAAAAAGAGCAAAAGGGGCTGGAATCGTCGTTATAAATATCGACAACAAACTCGATCAAGAATTACTGGCTGAAGAAGAGGTCAAAATTCCTTTTGTTGGACCTAACAACCTGACCGGGGCACAAAGAGTCGGGGCAGTGCTTGCTGATAATCTGAGCCCCAGCGATCAAGTACTAATGCTGGAGGGCACTCGGACCTCCTTCAACGCACAGCAGCGGGCGAGAGGCTTTGAACTGGCTATGAACGAAGCAGCTATTGAGATCGTCGACTCTCAGTCTGCTAATTGGGAGATGCGAGAGGCTAATATCATCACAGCCTCAATGCTCACGCGATACCCAGACGTGAAAGGGATACTAGCAGCGAACGATTCGATGGCTATGGGTGCTCTAGCGGCTGTGAAGACGATCGGAAAGCTTGATGCTATCCAGATAGTCGGGTTTGACAATATCTCCGCTGTGAATCAAGCAGTTACTGCCGGAGAAATACTGGCAACGGCTGATCAACACGCGGATAAACTCGCGGCATATGGAATCGATTACGCTCTTACGCTTTTAGCCGATGAAAATGCGATTCTCGAGGATCGCGAAACACCAGTAGATCTCGTGACAGCAAAAGACATTTGAACGGAAATGGTTCCTGAGGTTCTTCTAACGCTATCCTGCATAAAGAAGTCTTTCTCCAAACCAGTACTTAATTCGATAGACCTGCAGCTCAACAAGAGCGAGTGTCTTGGCTTGCTTGGAGCTAATGGCGCAGGCAAATCCACGCTATCGAGGATTCTCGGCGGCTCAATCACAGATTACGAAGGCGAAATCATTACCGCGGATCGCCCTCTCAGAGCATGGAGAGACGATTCACCTGTGTCGACTGTTCACCAAGAGCTATCACAGATTTCCAATCTCTCGATAGCAGAGAACATCTTCTTCGGACGTTTGCCTAACCAGTATGGAGTTATCAATCAAAGATCCTTACTTGAATCTGCAAACGCCGCACTCGAGCTGGTGGGATTGGAAGGCCTCGATTCGCTCAAGAGAATCGAAGAAGTCGACCTGGCAACTCGCCAACTGATAGAAATAGCGCGCGCGATTGCGCACCGCTCCGAACTAATCATCTTAGACGAGCCCACATCCTCTTTAAACAAACCGGAGGTGCAAAGACTATTCAAACAAATTCACTCCGCCAAGGAGAGAAAAACCAGTGTCCTTTTCATTAGTCATAAGCTTGATGAGGTATTTGCAATCTGCGATCGAATCGCCGTCCTTCGGGACGGAGAAATCGTTCTTATTCAAAGCAGGCACGAATTTGATGAAGAAGCTGTCCTGAGTGCGATGTCAGGAGAAAGGAGTGCCGAAAAGCAGTCGAAAGATAGACAGGTTGAGAGAGGAACGACTTCATTCAATTTGAAGAATCTCAGGACCCAAAAGTTAAAAAACTTCCATCTCACACTTCAGCGGGGAGAAATCGCAGGACTGCACGGCTTGGATGGAGCAGGACACAAAGAAATCCTAAAAGCACTGTTTGGTTTATCTGATAGCCAAGGAGAGTTAACCCTAGACGACAAAAGCTTCAAAAGCTTGCCCAAGACACCCCATGCTGCCTTCCGACAACGCATTGGCTACGTCCCAGAAGACCGCCAGAAATTCGGTCTGCTACTTGGCGAGTCGATCTCTTTGAATATTTGCCTAAACAAGTTGAAAAACTGGTTGGGGTGGGTCAATAAAAAAGAGACGGCAATCCAGACACTGAAGGCCGCACGCATAACAAAACTTGTCTATGAAGGGCCAGAACAATCAGTCTCTGAGTTGAGCGGTGGGAATCAACAAAAAGCGATTTTCGCAAGATGGCTAGAGCACGACCTGGCGTTATTACTTTTGGATGAGCCGACAAGAGGCGTAGATGTCAGAGCAAGAGAAGAATTGCACGAAGTCATACGTGAGCTAGCCTCCTCCGGCACCAACATAATTATCGCCTCCAATGATTTAAAAGACCTAATGAAGTCGTGTGACAGAATTATCACAATTGTCCACGGGAAAACGTCTAAAGAGTTCTGGAGAGAAAGTTGGGACGAAGCCGAAATAACAACCGCAACACTATCGATTGCCTAGCATGACTAAACATCTATCTCTGTTGCTGGCGCTATTTTTGTTAATTCTTTTCTTTAGCCTTCTTAATCCGTTGTTTTTCAGCATGCCCACAATACAGGCGATCGGGAATCAAATTCCAGATCTAACCTTCTTAGCGGTTGCCCTCACCTTGGTCATGATTACTGGGGGAATTGACCTGTCTGTAGGATCCGTGCTGGCGCTATGCTCATCAATCATTGGTGTTCACATGATTAGCAATGGCGCTTCGCTATCAGAAGCCTTTCTAATCTCTTTATTTGGTGGCGCACTTTGTGGACTTATTACGGGCACGATCACGACACTCGGAAAAATACCCTCTTTCATCGTCACACTCGGCATGCTTGAGTGTGCAAGGGGTGTCGCATATCTCGTTACCGACTCACAGACTGTTTATATTGGATCCGAGGTCGGTGTTTTGGCAGAGTCTACGGTCTTTTTAGGCGTATCCCCTATGTTTATTCTTGCCATTGTCATTGTCGTCTTGGGTCAATTGCTCCTATCAAGGACGGTATACGGTAGATACCTAGTGGCCATTGGGACCAACTTAGACGCTGTAAGGCTATCAGGAATCAATCCGACCCCTTACCAAATCTCAGTATTCATAATTTCCGGAACTCTCTGTGCTTTCGCAGCACTGTCATTAACCGCCAGACTGGCTTCGTCAGATCCCAATGCAGCGATCGGGTTGGAACTGTCCGCGATTGCGGCCGCTGTAATCGGTGGCACCAGTCTTATGGGTGGAAGAGGTTCAGTTATCGGATCCTTTATTGGCGTCTTGATAATCGCCGTCTTGCAAACTGGACTGGCATCACTGGGCATTGATGAGCCTACTAAACGAATCATTACTGGCGCCGTGATAGTTTTCGCTGCACTAATGGACTTTTGGAGAACCAAACAGCTTCGAGCCTAGCTATCTCGGCCTGCCTCTTTATCTGAACCATAATCATTTTCTGCCCTATCCCCTCTCTGACAGGCCCAGTAGATTAATGGAATCAAACCAATCACCGTAATACTTAGCAGAAACCACCAACCCGATCTGTTTATATCGTGAAGCCTTCGTACGCTCAGCGATATACTGGGCACGAGGGTAACCAGACTTAACAAATTGCTAAAATTCAGATACTTATCTACCAAGTCGAAAGTTGAATCCAGAACAGCAAAAAGGATAACGAGAAGAAGAGACCAAAGTGCAAAATACCAATACGCGCCCGCGCTCGATCTCCCACTAAATTCAAAGTAGTTGATAAAAAATAGAACTATAGCTTGTCCAAAATTTACCCTTCGATTAGCCGGCACATCTACTTTTGAATCATTCATCACTTAATCATACTCAAACGCGACTATTTCTGACATCAGAGCTCACAGATCAGGCGCTTCAAAGCCACCGATCTCCTGCGAAATTAAACGGCTAACTTCTATTGTCTTATAGTCTTGATAGGGCCCACTAGCTATCTGGACTCCTATTGGTAGGCCTTCTTGACCGAGCCCGCTGGGGAAAACTGTACTGGGCAAATACGAAGCAACAATCAAACCGGCCCAAAATACGGACTGCATGTAAGGGAATATTTCTCCATCTACGACTGAACTTCTTTCGGAAAATGGTCTCTGATCATGCTCGAAAGCCGGGCCATTAAATTGAGGACAAATCAATACATCCCACTCTTTAAAAAACTTATCCCATGCACTCCTTAACTTTTCTCTCCTGAAATTGTGCCTGATCCAGTCACGATGCATCATGATTCCAGCACGAGTAACGATTGCCTCAATACTTTGATCGCCTGCCTCAAGGCTCGAAACTTTTCTTCTGGTTTCCTCAACAAAACTCTCTGGCTGAGCACTGGACATAACCGCAGTCAGGAGGTTCTGATAGGTAATGTGGGATTTCTTAATATCGAAATCAGGCCGCGCGTCATAGGCCACAGTAGATCCTGCTTTTTCGAAACATTTGCCGACGTCCAGAACTCTTTGCTCAGTTTCTTTTGAAACGGGCGACATATCATCCGTTGCCCACACCGCAACTTTTAAATCCTTCAAATCCTCAAAATCGTAGCGTGGCAGGTTAAGCTGCCAGCCAATAGAGTCTCTTCCAGCTGCACCCGCCATGACGTCCAGGGCTGTTGCCAAATCCGATGCATCTCTGGCCAGGGGACCGCACACTGATAAATCGGCGTCTGGCACCCCTGGCATAACCTCGTGGCCTTGCATTGGAATGATTCCCCAGGTCGGTTTGTGCCCAAACACGCCGCAAAAGTGGGCCGGCGTGCGAATCGAACCGCCGATATCTGATCCTGCTTCGAGAGCGGAAAAACCAGCGGCAAGCGCTGCCCCGCTTCCTCCCGAAGAACCTCCTGGTACTCGCTCAAGATTCCAAGGATTGTTGGTCGTGCCGTAGATGACGTTATAGCTCTGTACATCCGCTAAATCCTTGGGAACGTTTGTTTTTCCCAAGAAATGGGCACCCGCTTCTTTGAATCGTGAAACCGCTAGCCCGTCGTTGTCGGAGTAGTTGTCTTTGTTCGCCTCAATGCCCCATGTGGAAGGTGTTCCTGCCATCACATAGGACTCTTTAATGGTCATTGGCACGCCGTGTAAGGGTCCCAGATCCTCTCCATTTGCGACAGCCTCATCGGCTTTCTCCGCACTTTCCAGTGCATTTTCAAAAGTCCTAACCACCACCGCATTAATTTTTTGATCATGCTCTTCGATGCGATCAATAAAAGCCTGGGTCAGTTCTCGAGAACTGATGTCTTTCCTCTTGATCATCATCGCCAAGTCTGTAGCAGACTGATAACAAAGTTCCTTGGACATGCCCCTACCCTCCCTGAAATCGAACTTCTACGTTGCAAAACTTATTCAATTTTTGCAAGCAGGTTAGATCCTAAGGAGATTTTTGGTACAGAAATAAACGCTGGATTTAATCTACCACTGACGGTAGGTTCTAAGTTAGACAAGGAGGGGGAAATCTTGTCCGAACAAAAAAAACTTAGCAAATTTCAGTTAGCGTCATATGGTGCTCCGGCTTTGCCCTTGTCGATGGTGGGGCTGCCGTTAGCTGTCTATTTGACACCAGTCTATGCGGATTCACAGGGATTCGGACTGAGTCTCGGGTTCGTCGGCTTAATGTTAGCTATATCGAGAGTATTCGATGGGATCACAGACCCTGTAATAGGGTTTCTCTCCGATCGATTCAAGACCCGTTGGGGAAGAAGAAAACCTTTTGTCCTTATCGGCTTGCCAATCTATATTCTTGGGGTCTGGTTGCTCTGGATCCCACCAATAGAGTTTGGTGAGGTGAAGTGGTTCGGAATCTCTTTCAATATCGGCTACCCCTACTTACTTCTTGTCCTCATGATTATGTACATCGGGGCAACAATAAAAGATGTACCCTACTCGGCATGGGGCGCTGAGATTGCAACGGACTATAACGAGCGGACAATCGTGATGAGCTGGAAAGAGGCATTTACGGTAGCCGGCTCCTTGATCGGCGCTCTTACTCCCGCGATGTTAGTATTCTGGGGATATACAAAGCCCACGGACAATGTCTATTTCTTAACGATAGCCATCGCTATCATAATGCCGATATTGGTTCTCAATATGCTTGTGTCGGTTCCCGAATATCCAGTCAAAGAGAAAAGCGAAAAGCCACTACCGCTCATAGTTATTTTTCGTTACGTGTGGGCCAATATACCTTATCGAAAACTCGTCATTATTTTTCTATTCGCGACGATCGGTTCAGCGATGACTAATTCGCTCAGCTTCTTTTTTGTTAAGCATGTCCTCTTAGCCGGCGATCTCTATGGTTTTTACCTGGCACCTTATTTCTTGTCTCAGATAGTGGCGATACCGCTTTGGTTCAAGTTATCCCGGAACATAGGGAAGCACCGTGCCACGATGGCCGCGATTCTCTGGTATTCAATCTGGTCCTGCTTCATTCCCCTTATCACTATAGCTCCGCAGGCTTGGTTCACCAGCATGGAGCTCACTCATCTCGCTGCGATGCTGCCCAGTGACTGGGCAGCATCCCTTAATTCAACTTTTGAGGGGATTCCGACCGGAAAGTTTGGGTTTTTCATTATCATCATGTGTTTAAAAGGGAGCGCAATAGGAGCGCTGAGCGCCCTACCGATGGCTATGGCTGCGGACGTGATCGATCTTGATAGCGCTCAAACAGGGAAGAAACAAGGCGGCGCATACTTCAGTATATGGGGCATGACTAGGAAGCTTGCCTACGCACTGGGACTGGTAGTTGGAACAACGGCAGCCACTATAGTGGGGTTCAACTCGCTTGCAGACCCAATCAATGATCCAAACTCTTATTCATCATTGCTATGGCTGGCTTGTCTATATTCGATTATCCCAGCGCTATTCACACTCATCGCGGTACCAATGCTTTGGAACTATCCTTTGACCGAAGAAAAGCTGGCAGAAATCCAGGCTGATATTGCTGAACAGGAAAAAGAGCAGGACCCGCAACCCAGCACCACCTGAATATTTCTAGAGAGAGAGGAAGAAAAGAGCATGTTGTTCAAACAAGAGACGCTGACGAATGTAGCGACTGA
>CAJXCK010000057.1 GCA_913051785.1 uncultured Gammaproteobacteria bacterium | reverse complement strand
CGGTGTTCTGTTGAAGAATTTCGATAGTGACGAAGACGGTGTTTCCGAAGGAGTTGTGATAGAAGCATTAGAAGATGATTCAAGGGCCGCGTCGCAGGGCCTAGAAAATGGAGACGTTATAGTTGCTGCGAACCGAAGGCCGATCTCCGATCTCGCCTCTTTGAGAAGTACTTTGCAATCATTGTCTGGGCAAATTCTACTGAGGGTGTATCGAAACGGACGTTTTGGGTCTCTATTGATTCGCTAAGATCGATTGAGTCAAGCAAGGTTGTACTTTACTGACATGATCTGCAGATCTGCTAAACCGGACTCAATGTTCTCGAACGAAGATTGTTTTTTAAATCGATGATTGCAATCGGAATTGGCTCAAACCTAGGTGATTCGCTATGGATTATTGAGCGGGTGATATTGTGTTTGAAAGGATTGGCGCGAGCAGAAAGTTTTCTTAGCTCCAGCGTATGGATCAGTTCACCTGTTAATTGTCCACCAGGGTCACCAAACTTTTTGAACTCTGTCGTATTATTCGAATTAAAAAATAACCTAACGCCACCGGAATTGATGGCAGAGCTTCAATTCTTAGAACGAAAATTTGGTAGAAGCAAAACGGATGTCGTAAATGCACCAAGACTGATAGATTTGGATCTGCTCCTGTTTGAGGACAAGTCCGACCAATGGTCGGGTTTGCAAATACCTCATCCGAGGGGTCACGAACGTCTTTTTGTTTTGAAACCTTTGCAGGAGTTGGTGCCAGAATTGATATGGCCGGGAACTAAGAAGAGTGTGAGCCAACTTATTAGTGAATTGGATACGAATGAAACGATTGAAAAACTTCAAATTCAAACCTAGCACCGCCAAAGCTATTTTTTTGTGCTTTTTGTTTTTTTCACCACAGGTCGCGTCCTATGAGGGAGATATACACCAGAGGCTGACTTTCATGGCAGCGAAACAGCTAAGTTTATGTGATCAGGCCTCTGGTGATGGCCTTATTTCGGCTTTGGATACTAGGTATATAGTGAGAGCAAATGTCGCTCAGGCCGAGAGTAATGTTTTTGTCCGGATGTTTCGTTGGAATTACTACAACAGAGACGAGGGTAAAGAGAAAGGCGCGTTAGGAATAATCGACACACGATTTCATGCTCACTTTAATTCACTAGTGAGCGATTTGGGCAAGGTATCGAAATCAGAAGAGCGTTATAAGACTCTCGGTAAATTGTTGAACTACATACAGGATGTTACTTCACCATCGAAGGTTGTGCCGGTATTTACGAATCGATGGTGGCGATTATCTTTTTACGATCGTTTCGACCGCTTTCCGATAGATGTCACGCAGATGGAGGCAAGTCTTTTGAAGAGCTGTGCTGAAATTCAAAAGTTTGCGCAATCATCTTTGGGAAAATCAATAGAACAGATTTTTCAGTCGATTTTGCAGGAAACCGCGGAGAAAACGATCGAGGAAGTTAGAAAGCCGATAGCGGGTCTGCCAGCTGACTGGACCTATTTTTGGGCTTTTGGAGAAACCGACGAGTTTGGTAATTATGGGCCGGCAGGCAACAAGTTCGGTGAACGGACTGCATTTGACTGTGGTTCCAATCAGAAGTGTTTGTTGCTTGATAAAGATCCGATCTATAGAGATTTCGCGAATCAACTGCATTTCAACTCGATAATCGCGACAATGAAATCTATTCGAATTCTTCAGGGTGTCGGTATTGCCGCTCCTTATCTGGCAACTAATTGAAGTAGATTTGGCCATGGAGACTTCTCACAGTGGCTAAATTGCATGTCGGAATCACGCCTTGGGATTTTTCAAGTCTTTCGGCGAAGAATTTAGTGGGCCAGGCAGTTTTTGTTGAAGGTCTGGGTTATGACTCCTTTTGGCTACCCGAAAATCATTTTGGTGAGAATGCCATTCCAGACCCACTTACTTTACTAGCAGCTATTTCCGGGGTAACTAGCAAGATCAAACTTGGAACAACGTCTTATCTTTTGACTTTGAGGAATCCGATACAGGCCGCCGAGCAAGTCGCAGTCTTAGATCACCTATGCGAAGGCAGGTTGATCTTAGGTGTTGGGAGGGGTTTTGCGCCAGAGATGCTAAAAGCCTTTCATGTGCCGATCGCGGAAAAAAGGAAAATATTTGCGTGGACTTTAGGGTTGATGCGAGATGCTTGGCTCGGCAAGAAGATATCTTTGGATGGAAATTTGGAAGAGGTTGTTCCTGTTTATCCCAGGCCATTGCAGACACCGCACCCGCCAATTTGGGTCGCGGCTTTTGGTCCGAAAGCACTTGCTCAAGCCGGCCGAATGGGGCTTCCCTATTTATGCTCACCTATGGAGAGCCTAGACACTCTCCTGCACAATTATGAAATGCATCTAACTGCCTCTAGGGAAGAAGGCGTAGAGCCAGCATCTATAAAACCGTTAATGAGAACCGTATTTGTCAGTAATGATCAAGCAATCCTATCGCGTGTCAGAGAAGAAATTCTGAATGAAAGAAAGAATTCCAGACCAGATTCGGCCGAAACCATCGAGGACTGGACTCTAATAGGAGAACCGAATCAGGTTTCTGAAATGATTCAAACGTACCGAGAACGCATCGGGATGACCCACCTGATCGTGACTCGACCAAGAATCAAAGGTATCAATCAGAGCTTTATTAGAGAAAGCGTGAGGCTTATGGCACAAGTCTCTAGCGACTTGTAGTATTTGGGGGTTGTTTTACGGGGGAGAAGAATGAGTTTTCGAATTTTATGGCCTGCAATGAGGTGGCCAGATGGAAGAGAAATCGAATCGTCGAGCGTTGGGGAGCATACTGCTGAGTTTTCAGAACGTTACCAGGATGTGACGCAGGAGCAGTGGGAGAGTTGTGATGCTATTGTCACTGTCAACGACGTACCCGACGAGTATAAAAAAAGGCTCAAAAATTGTCGTATTGTGGTCACTCCCAAAGTTGGATTTGACAATATTGATTTAGAGTCGTGGTCAAAACTAGGTATACCAGTTTGTAATATTCCTGACTACGGCACACAGGAAGTTGCAGATCATGCAATGGCTCTAATGCTGTCTCTAATGAAGGGCATCACGTTTCACACGAGAGAACTCAAAAAGGACCCAAGTGGTCTTTGGCGTCCGGCTCTAAATCCTTTCGGAAAGAGATTGTCGAAGTGCGTTTTCGGCATTGTTGGATTGGGTAGGATCGGAACAGCGGCGGCTCTTCGGGCAAAGGCTTTCGGCATGGACGTGGTGATGTATGACCCCTACAGAGAGAATGGCGCGGAACTCGCAGTTGGAATCCGAAGAACTCATTCACTGAAAGAACTCTTTGGGCAGAGTGATATCGTTAGTTTGCACCTCCCGCTTAGTGAACGTACAGAAAAGCTGATCAATTTGGACGTTCTTTCCGCCTCCAAAGATGGTCTTGTGTTGATCAATACGGCCAGAGGTCCGATTATTGATCTGGACGATCTCTACACAGCGCTTAAGGAAGACAAGATCGCGGCATGTGGAGTCGACGTTTTGCCTGATGAACCGGCCGATCCCGAACATCCTTTAATAAAAGCTTGGTCAGATAATGAGGATTGGATAGATCATCGATTGCTTATTACACCGCACTCTGCGTTTTTCACTCCTGAGAGTGTCTATGATATGAGATACAAAGGAGGGGAGGTTGCTGTGAAATTTCTAAGTGGCAAGGGTTTAGATAATTGCGTTAACGCCGAGATGCTCGATTCTGCAAATGATGAAAACTAGGTTTACCAAATGAGCGAAATCGACTACTCGAAGAGACGCCAGCGCGTTTTCTTCGTTTTGTCCGGCCTATTCCTTGGAACTTTAGCCATGCTAAACATCCTTGGGATCAGCCGTTTCCTAGATATGTCGTTCTCGATCTTCGGAGTCAACATTCCCTTTGCAGTAGCGGTGGGCGTTTTGCCTTATCCGGTTACTTTTATGTGCACCGATTTGATAAGCGAGCTTTTTGGAGAGGAAAAAGCGAAAGACATGGTTTGGGTTGGCTTGCTACTTAATGTCTGGGTCATTTTCTTTCTATATGTCGGCGGAGCTTTGCCAGGCGCTGGTGTAGACCCTGAATCTGGAGAGGTGCTAGTGGATGCGGCGGGAAGGCAGCATGTCTTTTTCGAGATAAGAGACCTGGCGTTTGGAGCAGTGACCGCTTCGATGATTGCTTATCTGACCGCACAATTTTGTGATGTCAAACTCTTCCATTTTTTTAAGCGACTTACCAAAGGCAAGCATTTATGGCTTAGAAACAACGCCTCAACCCTCACTAGTCAACTGGTCGATTCGGTAGCCGTGATACTTGTGACCTACTTTCTCGCGAACGCCTTGCCGGTGAGTAGTAGTGAACCTCTGTGGCCGCAATTAATGGTTTTTATCTTGTCGAACTATGTCTTCAAGGCAACGGTAGCTGCGATCGACACCCCACTTATTTATTTCGCACGCGCGAAATTGAGACCGTATTTGGGATTGGAAGATAACGAGGAAGCGACAGGCCTTTAGCGCTCGATTTGGCCAAGATTAGAATCAAGCACTGCGCCATTGATTACCGAGTTTTTCGCAGCAAATAGAAGTACCTCAGCGATTTCCTGTGGTTCAATAAGGCGTTCGAATGAACTCATCTTTGCTATTTCCGGCATGATGTCTTGGGGAATATGCTCTCTCAACATTTCAGTATTGGTAAATCCCGGGTTAATGCACGCTGTGTGGATGCCAGTGCCCGCTAGATCCTGGCAAGTTGCGCGCATCATTCCAACAAGGGCGTGCTTACTTATCGAGTAACTGAAGCTGTTGGGCACGGCCTTCTCACCAAGCGTTGAACCAACATAAAGAATGGCGGAGCCCGGATTGAGTTTTGAAATTAAATGGTAGTTTAAAGTATTCGCAGCAATGAGATTGATTTCGACAATTTCTCTGAGCTGGTCAGAAGTAGTACTTTCAACGGAATCGTTAACGAGCCGCGCGGCATTATGAATTAGGGTAGCGTTGGTTTTTTCAGGACCGATTAACTCGGAAAGCTCTTGTAGCCCTGACTCCACCGAAGAATCACTGGAGAAATCGCAGCTAATATTTTGAACACCTTCGACGTCACATTTCCGACGAGATAGATTAATGACACTGTATCCTTCATCTGAGAAGAGTTGCGCGGTAGCCTTCCCAATCCCCTGGCTAGCTCCGGATATTATAAGATGCTTCAAGTTTTCCTCTCAGTTTGTTGTTGACCATTCTGCATTCGCCCATTGGCCTGCGCCAGAAGCGCATTTCAGGACGAGTTTCATCAAGCTCTGATTTCTAATCTCTTCCTGCTCGAGTAATCGGTCCACCATGTAGTGGGCGAGTTCTTCGACCGTTATGTTCCGGACAGGGAGCAATTTCAAATCTCGCTCTAGAAACGGAATCCTCTCAGACGCAAAGAGAATGTAGGTATAGTTATTGTCACTTTCTATTTTTAGGTAGGGTGATTTTGTCGGCATCAGCACCTTTTCGTCCAACTCGTCGCAAAGTCTTTTCAGAGCCACCTTAAGAATGTTGTAATCAAAAGTCAGTCCGTTGCTTTGAATCGCTGCTGTTGCCTCAAGTGACACGCGAAAGGTATGTCCGTGAAGGTCTTCTCTGTCAGTGGCACTAAAGAGAGTAAAGTGTGCTGAAGAGAACGTTAGATTCTCTTTGCTGATTTCGATGGTGGTTAATTGCAACTTTGGATCCTGGTGCCGATACGTGAATGGAAAACTATAAGCTTGACGGAATAGTTCTATGAGTAAAAGAGAAGAACACACCGTATTTGAAAAAGAGGTGAAGGAGTTTCTTGAGGAAAATCTACCCAAACATTTGGCGCGCAAAATAGAGTTCGGGGAGTCTGTTTCACGGGAAGAACTAACACTGTGGACCTCTACACTGGATAAAAAAGGTTGGGTGGCGCCACATTGGCCGCTCGAATTTGGGGGGACTGATTGGAATTTGCAAAAAAGACATATCTTTGATGTTGTTTGCAGGAAGTACCACGCACCACCTCTTTCTGGATTTGGGTTTAATATGGTGGGCCCCGCCATCATTAAGTACGGCACTGATCGGCAACGAAATTATTTTCTGCCCCAGATTCGATCTGGTGAATTATGGTTCTGTCAGGGTTATTCAGAGCCGGGAGCAGGCTCTGACTTGGCCAATCTGAAAATGAGTGCTCAAAGAAGCGGCGATTCTTACGTCTTAAACGGTTCAAAAATATGGACCTCGGGTGCAGAAGATGCGGACTGGATATTTTGTTTGGTGCGGACTGACAATGAGTCCCAGTTGCAAAAAGGGATTAGCTTCGTGTTGGTCGATTTGAACACATACGGCATAAGCATAAAGCCGCTGTTCGCCTTCAACAGGAAGCGTCTCTGGAATCAGGTCTTCTTTGACTCAGTAGTTGTGCCAATTGAGCAGCGTCTGGGAGAGGAAAATAAGGGTTGGACGGTAGCCAAGAGCCTCTTGGGTGACGAGCGGCTCATGGTATCCCGTGTTGCGGAGAATAAGAGAGTCCTAGGTGTTTTAAGAAAAAATATCGCTAGGATGAAGGACAGATCAGTCCTCTTAGAAGAGGCAATCAAAAAGAGTGTGACGCAAATAGAAATCGCATTGCTTGCACTTGAGCATACCAGTCTTAGATTTCTCCAGACTGCTGATAAGGGCAATAATGTAGGAGCTGAAGTCAGTTTGCTCAAAATACTAGGCAGCCAGCTTATCCAGCGTCAAGACGAGTTGATCTTTCAATCCATAGATCACCTCGCAGTACCTGCGAGTTCAAGTGAATCGCAAGAAGCGGTTCCTAGATGGGCTAATGCTGTTGCCTCCGGCACCTATCATCACAGAGGATATACAATCGCGGGTGGGTCAACGGAGATACAGCGCAATATTATAGCGAAGCAAATTTTAGGGCTTTAGAAATCAAAGCAGTGATTTTAACTCGACGCTCTCATCAAGAAGTTTGTCTAGGTCCACTTCTTTACCGATCAATTGTTTGCAAATCATAAAGTCTTTAGGACTGTTAACTGAGTCGGCCGCCATGACTTTGTTTTCCTTAACATGGAAAACAGAAAACTGGTTAGCGTCCATATCCCCTCGAATAACTTCAGAGTCTCCGTCACTAGAAAATCCGACCATCTGCAGTTTCAGTTCATACTGATCAGACCAAAACCAAGGAATGGATGAGTATGTTTTATCTTTACCCACCATGTTGGCGGCGCATACTCGAGCCTGCTCCATGGCATTAGGAACGGACTCCAATCTCAGCCTACGATTTAGAAGGGGATTTGGGTGGTTCGTACAATCGCCGGCCGCGTATATTCGAGGAATTGAAGTTTGGCATCGCTCATCGACCGTAATACCGTTTTCGCAAGCGATGCCAGCTTTCTCTGCCAACTCGCTATTTGGAATAATTCCAATGCCAACAATGACCAGATCAGCATCAAACACGTCGTTCTCACAGATCACCTTCTCCACTGAGGATTTTCCTTCGAAACCTATAACTCGTGTTTGTGTATGGATTCTTACGCCGCGCTTTTCATGGAGCCGCGTGTAGTAATTAGACATAGTTGGGGTTGTTACTCTTTGGAGAACGCGGTCCTCTGTTTCTAGGACACGAACTTTCATCCCCGCCTGAGTCGCTATAGCGGCAACTTCCAAGCCGATATAGCCACCTCCCACAATGACTAATTCCTTGTCTTTCGCCATGCCTGATCTTATTCGGTCGACATCTTCTATCGTCCTCAGATAATGAACGTTATCGAGTTCAGAACCACTGACATTTATTTTTCGTACCCGCGATCCAGTTGCAATTAACAGTTTTTCGAAAGAAAGCTCCTCTCCGTCATCGATCTTAATCGTCGAGTTCTGAGGATTAATATCAGTCACAGACGTGGAGGTTTTGACTTCGATATTCTGCTTTTCGTAAAAAGTGGCCGCCCTTAGGAGCAGTTTTTCTTGCTGTTGCTCTCCGGATAGATAAGCCTTGGAAAGAGGCGGCCTTTGGTAAGGCAAGACGGGTTCATCGCCGAAAACAATAATTTCTCCCTCGTATTTTTCCTGTCGTAGACTTGCTGCAGCCTGGCCGGCGGCATGTCCTGCTCCCACGATTAGAATGCTCAGTGGAATCTCCTTGCACTTTTGGATCTGCAATCTTAGCCTGGCTTTAAAGCCAATTCATATCGGATTTATAATAAAGAAGTCTGTCGCACCAGGTAAAAGTGATGTCTAATTTTTCTACGCTCACAGAAATGGCGGCCTTAGCCAGAAAGAAACTAAACAAGGGAGATTGGGATTATTTAATCGGCGCAGCGGATACAGAAACGTCTCTGAGGCGTAACAGGGCTGGGTTAGATTCATGGGCTTTCTTACCCCGAATTCTTACTGATGTTAGCAACGTAGAATACAGCACTGAACTTTTGGATCAGAGGCTTAGGATCCCAGTAATCTTGCCGCCGATAGGCTCCATCCAAGCGTTCACAGATGCGGGGGCTATCGATGTGGCCAGAGCCGCCGCGGAATTCGGTACTCTCCAGATTCTTAGCTCGTCTTGCTCTCCAGATTTCGAATCTGTGGCAATGGAGGTGCAGGGGCCTCGCATATACCAGCTTTATCTTACGGGTGACGAGGGTTGGATGGATTCCCAGATTGATCGTGCTATCAAGTCAGGGTATCGAGGCTTTTGCTTGACCGCAGACACCCAGGTTTATTCGCGTCGCGAGAGAGATATCGTCAAGGGATATTTGCCTCAACAGGCGAGAGAGGCAATAGAGGCGAACGGTGGCCAAACGATGTCCGACCAAGGTGCTCTTAATTATCAGTCGACAATGACTTGGGAAACGGTGCGGCACATCAAAGGAAAATTTGATATCCCACTGATGGTGAAAGGTGTCATGTCACCAGTAGATGCGAGACAGTGTGTCGAAGCTGGTGTTGACGTGATCTATGTTTCGAACCATGGGGGCCGTCAATTGGACCATTCAATCGCTTGTATCGATGCTTTGCCTGATGTCGTTAAGGCCGTAGACGGGCGTCGTCCTGTCTTAGTTGACGGCGGGTTTATGCGCGGCGCCGATGTTGTAAAAGCGCTCTGTCTGGGAGCGACGGCGGTGGGCGTTGGTCGCTTCGAGGCGCTCGCGGTCGCGGCTGGCGGTTATGAGGGGCTTGTCAGAGCGTTGCAGATTCTGGAGCGCGAAGTCGCGATCACAATGGCTCTATTGGGAGCAGCTACCCTTGGGGATTTGAATCCAGAGCTTCTCCAGAGACAGGAGGGTGCTACCGGTCATCAGTATCTCTCTGCTTTCCCGTTGCTAGATGAAAATTACTTTACTTAAGGTTATTTCTTGTCTTTTGGCATCGGCAGGGGGAAGGGAGTCACTTTCTCTCCGCCATTACTGGTAATTTTTGCGACACCTTCTTTTTCAACTTCGTCTATTCGAACGATTGAGTGCATAGGAATGAAGGATCTTTGAACGCCCTCGAATTCGCTCCTAAGCTTATCTTCTGCTGGGTCAATTAGCATCTGAGAGTGGTTTCCGAAAACGTAATCTTCAACCTCAACGAATCCGTAAAGGTCGCTCTGATAGATGTTTTTCGCGTAGACTTCAAAAATCTGCCCTTGATTATGAAAGAGGACTTTATAAGTGTGTTCTTTATTCGTTTTTGACGACATCTATATCTAAAATGAAACTATAGTCATCGGATAGTTGGGCATGGAAACAATAATTTCAAGGGTGGTTTAAAATTAATTTCGCTTGGATTGATAAGATTTGGGCAGCTGTAATTGCTACTCGACAGAAGACTCAAAAAAGTGGCTTGCTAGTAGGGTCGGTTTCACCCGATGCATCTATGATCTGGACCATCTTAAGGAGAAATTTTTATTAGTGGAAGCAGAGAAAAACAGGACCAGAAATCGCAGTCGAGTGTCGATTCCGATTCCACTGCTGGAGTTTGTGTAATAGAGCTCCAACCAGATAATCCGAAGCGTTTAGCCTCTCTCGTAGGGCCGATGGGTTCTAACATCGAATATTTAGAGAGAAGAATATCTGTCAGGATACGTAGTCGAGGTAATCTGTTTGAAATACATGGAAGCCAAAAACAACTGGAGGTAGCAGAAGCGGTCCTTCGGCAACTATACGTCGAGACAAATGAAAGGGAAGAGATAGACGTTGAGTTTTTACAAGTTTTCCTTCAGGAATCTGAATTAGAAGGAATGGTCGAAAAGGGAGGGACACCGAATTCCTCGATCGTCGAAGGGAAAAGCCAACAATTTGAAGATTCACTAATCCGAACTCGAAAAAAGACAATTAAACCGAGGGGAGCAAATCAATCTTCGTACGTTGGCCGTATTAGGTCTCATGACATCTGTTTTGGAATAGGCCCCGCGGGGACTGGTAAAACATATCTGGCAGTGGCTTGTGCAGTGGAGGCATTGGAGTCGGGTAGGGTGTCAAGAATATTGCTGGTCCGACCTGCTGTTGAAGCCGGTGAGAGGTTGGGATTTTTGCCAGGGGATTTAGCGCAGAAAATAGACCCCTATTTACGACCTCTCTACGATGCTTTGTATGAAATGCTCGGAATGGAGCGAGTTAATAAATTTATTGAAAGAAATATTATAGAAATCGCTCCGCTAGCTTATATGAGGGGAAGAACGCTTAATAACGCCTTCATCATTTTAGATGAGTCTCAGAATACTACGGTCGCTCAGATGAAGATGTTCCTGACACGGATTGGATTTGGTTCCACCGCCGTAGTTACAGGAGACGTGACTCAGATAGACTTGCCTGGAAGCGAAAAGTCAGGGTTGATCGATGCATCTGATGTGTTGGATAAGCTAAAAGGCATTAGTTTTACGCGCTTCTCATCCAAGGATGTAGTCAGGCACCCCTTGGTGCAAAAAATTGTTGACGCTTACGCGAGAGAGTCCCCATAGATTGCAACGAGTATGGCTCCTAATTAGATAGCAAATTGTTAGTAGAAATCGATTTTTCAGAGGATATAGATCAAGAGGAGATCGAAAAGCTCTTCAAGAAAGAGGGAACTACGCTGTCGCTCTTTTTAAATTCCGTGATGAAGAAGCTGGTCGAGGTTTACAGGGGCCTCGGCCTCGATAAAGTGGTTGTAGTCAGGATCTGTCATGAAAATGAATCAGCCGAACTGAACAGGCAGTACCTAAGCAAGGATTATCCAACCAATGTTTTAAGTTTCCCTTTCGATGACTCTGACAAACCAACGATTCCTCTCGGAAACTTAGCTATTTGCTGGTCTGTTTTGGAGCGAGAATCATTGGATCAGGAAAAATTCCTCCTAGATCACTTAGCACATCTTTTTTTGCACGGAGTCTTACACTTATTGAGTTTTGATCATCAAACGGAATCCTCCGCTGAAGAAATGGAAGCAATCGAAATAGAGACTTTGGCTACCTTGCAAATAGCTAATCCTTATTAATATTCTGATGATTGACTGCGTAACGCCCTTGATGTCTCGCTTGCAATTTTGCTGGATCTTTCATATACAGTAAGGCCATATTGTGAAGCTTGCTGCTTTATGAGTGAAACATCTGGGCCTACAGAAGGTTCAGCAGAAAACAATGGTTCGAAGCGTGGTGTCAGAGGATGGCTTGCCGATCTATTTTCGGACGAACCTGAGGGCATACCAGAGCTCGTCAGCATCCTTCGTGCCGCGGCCAGCCGCAACCTCATCGACGAAGATGTCCTGAACATAATCCTGGGCGCCGTGCAAGTATCTGAACTCAGAGCTAGAGATATCATGATCCAGCGCTCTTCACTGGTTGTGATCAAAGAAGAGCAATCTATAGAGCAGTTATTGCCAATAGTCGTAGAGAGTCGCCATTCTCGATTTCCGGTGGTGGGCGAAGATATGGACGATGTCAAAGGGATTTTGCACGCTAAAGATCTGCTGCCACTGGTGCTTGAAAAAGACTTGGAACAATTTGTATTGAAGAACTTTCTTCGCCCCGCGACTGTTATTCCAGAGAGCAAGCGATTGAATATCCTTCTCCAGGAATTCCGATCTACGAAGAATCATATGGCCGTTGTTGTAGATGAATATGGTCAGGTGGCTGGTGCGATAACTATAGAGGATGTTCTAGAACAAATTGTCGGAGACATTGAGGATGAGCACGACATAGATGAGGGCCCAACGATCAATGAAGTCGCTTCGGGCATATTCCATGTGAGAGCAAATACTGAAGTGGATGAGTTCAATGATCGACTGGCTCTTCAACTAGATGAAGACGAGTTCGATACCATTGGCGGCTTGGTGATGAATCGTTTTGGACATGTTCCGGATCCTGGAGAGCAGATCCAAATAGAAACGATAAATTTCATGGTACTGAGCTCGGACTCTCGGCGGATTCGGCTACTAAAAGTTGAGAAGCCCGATGCGGTTACAAACTAACTTCATTAGGATTTAATCTCTAAACTTCGAATGCTTCGGCTAACTAAATCGATTGCTGTGAGCCGAGTTGCAGCCTTTCTGCTTGGAGGAATTTATTTCCTTGCATTCTCTCCCCATGATTATTGGGTTGTGGCGTTTGTCTCTCTCGTCGGGTTCTTTTTCGTCCTGGTCCGTTTTCCAGAACAAGCATTGTTTTTGAGTTGGCTCTTCGGCGTTGGAAAGTATTTATTCGGAGCGTCTTGGATATATGTGAGTATTCGTGAATACGGCGGCGCTGATTTCTTTTTGGCGAGCTTTTTAGTTGGTCTCTTCATTTTTGGATTGGCTCTTTTCCTGTTGCCAATCGGCTATAGCGTGAGGCGCCTTAAAACTGCAAATCTTTGGTTCAACGCTATCGTGTTCGTTCTTGCGTGGTCTGTATCAGAGTGGTTGCTGACTTGGTTATTCACTGGATTTCCTTGGCTTTTGCTTGGGTATAGCCTAATTGCAAGCCCCTTCGCATCTTTGCTACCCGTTTTCGGGGTACTTGCGTCGGGGATGCTTTCCCTAATTTTCCTTCTAGGGGTGGCGCTTGCTTGTCGGTCCATTTTTTTTTCGGATGGAAACCGGTGGCGTTATCTAATGCCTGTTTTGGCGCCTTGCATCCTCGTTTTTGTTTTGCACAACATCACATGGGTTACAGAGAAGGGCCTTCACTCAGTCGGCCTCGTTCAAGGAAATATTGACCAGAGCGTTAAATGGGACTTCGAAGAGCGTAATCGTATAGCCCAGAAACACATATCAATGTCAGCAGAACTATGGGGTTTAGACCTGGTGGTTTGGCCGGAATACTCCTTAACACTTTATGGTGAAGAGGCGAGACGAGTGAAACTTAAGTTGCAAGAGCGTGCGATAGAAAGCAGCACCAATTTACTGTTAGGAGCTCCAGAAATAGTGCCCTACAGGGATGAGCAATTGACCGAAAAGTTTCGCGTATTCAATACCGCTCAGGGATTTGGTTTGGCTTCAGGATCCTTCGCAAAATCGCACCTTGTGCCGTTCGGTGATTATGTGCCTTTTCAGGAGGTTTTACGTGGCTTAATCACTTTTTTTGACTTGCCCATGTCTTCCTCAAGTAAAGGCTCTAACGATCAGCGCAATATTGTCGTGAAACTAGGGGGCGAGACCGTTCAAGTAGGTATTGGCATTTGCTATGAGATTGCGTTTGGTGACTCAATGAGGATCAGAGCTCGCGAGGCTGATTTACTGGTCACCATCACAAACGACACCTGGTTCGGCGCATCGATTGGTCCCCATCAGCATATGCAAATCGCGAGGGTGAGAGCTCTCGAAAATGGGCGCTGGCTTGTTCGAGCAGCGAACGACGGTATAACTGGAATCATTGACCATAAAGGAAATGTCCTTGATGAACTGCCGCAATTTACTGAAGGCGTCCTAAAAGGGAAATTTCAAACTATGCAGGGCAAGACGCCTTACAATCTGCTTGGCGATGCTTTTTTTTTCGCGATGTTGGCTGTATTGGGTGTTCTGGTTTTTCGTTATCGCTATTTGGTCGCCATCAGGGTTAAAGGCTGATTCGTTATTTCGGGAATTAACAAACCTTCGGTTGTCTATCCAAGATGTTATGATCGTCCCTTCGCTGGCTTGGCCCTAGATTTATGAGCAAGAGATATGACGCCCAACGTGTTGAGGCGGATGTTCAAAACTATTGGTCCGAAAAACGTTCTTTCGACGCGTCAGATTCGGTTGAGGATCAAAAGTTCTATTGTTTGTCGATGTTTCCGTATCCTAGCGGGCGCCTGCATATGGGTCACGTTCGTAATTACACGCTGGGAGACGTGATTGCGAGATTCCAGAGACTGAAAGGCAAAAATGTCATTCATCCGATGGGTTGGGACGCATTTGGTCTCCCAGCGGAGAACGCTGCTATTAAGAATGGCATACCTCCATCTGACTGGACTCGGAGCAACATTAATTACATGCGCGAACAAATGAAGCGGCTTGGTTTCAGCTTTGACTGGAATCGAGAATTTGCGACATGCGATTCTGAGTATTATCGATGGGAGCAATGGTTGTTCCTCAAGCTTCTTCAGAAGGGTGTGGCCTATCGAAAAACAGCAACAGTAAATTGGGACCCAGTCGATCAAACCGTTTTGGCTAATGAGCAGGTAGTGGACGGAATGGGATGGCGATCTGGAGCGACTGTTGAAAGACGAGAGATGGATCAATGGTTCATGAGGATCACTGACTACGCTGAGGAGCTGCTTACAAGTCTGGATGACTTGCCCGGATGGCCAGAATCAGTCAAGAGTATGCAGCGTAACTGGATCGGCAGATCAAGAGGCGTCGAGGTCGATTTCTCAATATCGGACTCAACGAACACGGATGATATTTTAAAGGTGTTCACGACTCGACCAGACACTTTGTTGGGAGTGACCTATTTAGCCGTGGCTCCGGAGCATCCGATTGCGAACAGAGCTGCGCAAGAAAATTCTGAGGTAGCAAATTTTATCCGCGAGTGTCAGTCCAACTCTACCGCCGAGGCAGACTTCTCAACCATGGAAAAAAAAGGGATTGCGTCTGGATTGTTTGCGACGCATCCATTGACTGAAGAAAAATTACCGATCTGGATAGCGAACTTTGTTTTGATGGATTACGGCTCGGGAGCTGTTATGGCGGTTCCAGGCCACGATCAGCGGGATTGGGAGTTTGCTCGAAAGTATCAGCTGGAAGTCAAGCAAGTGATCGAATCTGCTGATGACGACGACGTTGACCTTGAGAAGCAAGCCTTTATATCACCTGGACGATTGATGGATTCAGGTCGTTTTTCGGGGCTCACCTCGGCAGAGGCTTTTGAGGAAATCCTCTCCGAGCTTGTTACGCTCGGAAGCGGTCGTGAGCAAATTAATTTCCGTTTGCGGGATTGGGGTGTCTCTCGACAACGATATTGGGGTTGCCCTATACCGGTGATTCATTGTGATTCTTGCGGAGCAGTTGGGGTCCCGGAGGAGGATCTCCCAGTCGTTTTACCAACCGAGGTTAAATTCCAGGGTGTGCGCTCACCTCTCTTAGATATGAACGATTTTCTTCAAGTCGCTTGCCCAAAATGCGGCAAGCAGGCTCGGAGGGAGACTGACACCTTCGATACGTTTATGGAATCTTCTTGGTATTACGCTCGTTTTGCGTCACCCGACTCAGACTCAATGGTCGATCCCAGGGTAAATTATTGGTCTCCCGTGGATCATTATGTCGGTGGAATAGAGCATGCCATTCTTCATCTTCTCTATGCCAGATTTTATTTCAAGTTAATGCGGGACGAGGGGCTAGTCGAGGCTAATGAGCCTTTCGAAAACTTGATGATGCTTGGAATGGTCCTTCAGGGTGGCAAAAAAATGTCCAAATCAGCTGGCGATGCTGGTGATCCCCAGAAGCTCCTCGATAGGTACGGCGCGGATTCGGTGCGTCTTGCAATGATGTTTGCGGCTCCTCCTGAGCAATCGTTTGAGTGGAGTGAAGCAGGCTTGGATGGGGCGACTCGGTTTTTGAGACGCCTGTGGTCCCTGGTTCACGATAGGAAAGATGTTTTCTCAAAAAAAATTGGCGGTGGGGATGTGGTTAGCGAATCCGCACTAGAATTGAAAAGACAAACACATGAGCTGATTGCCAAGGCAGAAGATGATTTCGGAAGACGACTTCAGTTCAATACTGTTGTCTCATCTGTGATGGAGTTGGTGAATTCTGTGTC
>CAJXCK010000056.1 GCA_913051785.1 uncultured Gammaproteobacteria bacterium | reverse complement strand
TTCTTGCCGAGTAGCAATGATTAAATCATTGACTTAATATCCAAAGTCATTCGTTTTGGGGAAAGAGAAGGGCTATGTTAAATAATTTGGGTTTATTCCTTTCAAAAAGGGCGTTCTTGTCTCCGGAGGTGGAAGGTTATGTAGAGTCAGACGGGAGCCTCAGACTGACCTACACGGAATTGAATAACCGTTCCAACCAGGTCGCAAACGCATTTGTGAAGGCGGGCATTGAAAAAGGCGAGCGAGTAGGACTTTTACTCATGAATTCCAGCGAATTTATGGAGGCTTATTTCGCATTGGCCAAGATCGGTGCAGTTGTTGTTCCTCTTAATTGGCGCCTTGTAGCTGACGAACTCGAATTCATCTTGAAGGATAGTGGAACTAAAAGGCTCATATTCGACAACGAGTTTGTTGAGACGGTTTCAGACCTTCATAGCCGCGGAGACAAGACAGATATTCTTCAATGGCTCCAAGTTTGTGGTAACGGGGAGGCAGCCTTCTTTGCTGATGACTATCGGGCTTTTCGTGACGCAGAAGAAGACAGAGAACCGGAAGTGACTGCCTGCGATGATGACATGCTTTATATCATGTATACCTCGGGAACGACTGGCCTGCCTAAAGGCGTAGTTCATACTCATCACACCGCGATCTGGGGTCTCTTCTCCATTGCGGCGACCGCTAACTACAATATTCCTGAGCGCTTTTTGGCATGTTTACCAATGTTTCATGTTGGAGCCCTCACTCCTCTCGCGGTAAATGTCTATCGAGGAGTTACTTCGGTAGTCATGAGGTCTTTCGACCCTGTGGCGGCTTGGAAGATAATCGAGAGTGAAAAAATAACGAGCGCGTTGTGTGTGCCAGCGATGCTCAATTTCATGGTTCAGGTGCCCAATTTCGGGGATTTTGACCGATCGACTTTGCGTTGGATTATGACGGGGGCTGCTCCAGTTCCTGTCGCACTTACCCAACAATATCAATCGATGGGGATCAGTATTCAGCAAGTCTACGGATTGACTGAAACATGTGGGCCAGCATGTTTAATGGATGGAGAGGGAGCCATAAAGAGACCCGAATCGACAGGGAAAGCCTTTTTCCATACTGAAGTGAAAATTGTTGATGACAGTGGAAATGACTGTCCTGCGGGAACTGCAGGAGAGGTGCTGGTTCGTGGAGAGCACATCATGACAGAGTATTGGAATCGCCCTGACGCGACAGCGGAGACGCTGGTCGATGGTTGGCTGCGTACTGGAGATGTAGCAACGATGGATGAAGAAGGTTATGTCTCGATACAGGACCGTATAAAGGACATGATTATTTCTGGTGGAGAGAACGTCTATCCTGCCGAAATTGAGGGCGTTCTAATGTCGCATGAATCGATTGCCGAGGCTGCTGTTATCGGCCAAGAGAGTGAAACTTGGGGAGAGTCCCCATTGGCGATTGTCGTAAAAACAGACGACTCGCTGAGCACCGCCGAAGTTCTTGAGTATTGCCAAGGTAAATTAGCAAGGTTCAAGCAACCCAAAGCTGTCGAATTCATTGATGTAATTCCTCGGAACCCCAGCGGAAAAATCCTAAAACGAGTCCTCAGAGAGCAGTATCCGGCAAAGGCGGATGTGTAGTCTCCTACTAAAGTTCCAGAATTAGAGATGGAGCTTGAGGATTTAGAGAGGCGACTCAAGCTATTTTGTGAGGACAGGTATCAGTCGGCGGTTGAAATTGACGAGCTTACGATCATGCCAGGACACGCTGGTTTTGCTTATGGATTCCGCGTCTCAACTGAATCAAAGCAGGAGTCCTGGTTCATTAGATTTCCTCCTCCGAACGTCAATTGGGTAGGCACCGCAGATGTTTTGCGACAAGTCGAAGTTTTAAATGCGCTGGATAAAACAGATGTACCCCATTGTAGTGTTAAATGGTCAGGGTCAGATTTGGAGTGGTTTGACCGCCCTTATTTTGTGGTACCGCTTTTGGAAGGAGATGTGCTTCGTCTGGGGGAGGACGATTGGGGATCCTCATTAAGCAGAGCACAGTTGGAGCATTTTGGGCGTCAGGCGATGGGGTCCCTAGCGAAGATTCATAAGGTCTCTGTAGAAGAAGTGCCATACCTTGGGGCTCCGCTTCCTTTTGAGGAAGACGTGACTAGGTGGGACAAGTTTGTCGATAGGGCGGCCGAACCTCAGCGTATTGCAGCCGCAGGAGAGGTAAGAAAGCGACTAATCGAGTCGATACCAAGCGATGCGCCCTTGGGTATCTTTCACGGAGACTTTCAGACGGCAAATCTATTTTCGTCTGAGCATGCAAAATTACTTGCGGTGATAGACTGGGAATTAACTGGGATAGGCGCAACACTTAACGACGTCGGCTGGATTTGCACATTCAGTGATCCGCTTGCATGGGGAAGTGAATCAGCCAGACCTTATTTTTTAGAACCAGAGACGCTTATCACATTCTATGAAAACGCTTATGGTCAAGTAGTGGAAGGTATTGAATGGTACAGGGCACTTGCTGCTTACAAGTTTTCCGTCATAAGCGGGTTTAACTTGAGCCTGCACCGCCGTGGGAAAAGGGTTGATGAAACCTGGGAACAAACGGCGCTATCGATGCAACCGTTGATGGAAAGGGCTCTAGATCTCTTAAACTAGATCGGCCGTTTATGAAGTCTCCTCGTCTAGGTGAGCCCTTGTTTCAATTAAGCCAGTCGAGCGCTTAACTTCAAATCTACCTTTGATGAGCGGAATTATTATTTTGCTTGAAGGAGCGGTGGTGGGTAGCTAAGTTAACGTAATTAGTAAATCTGGGGAAAAATGATGGAACGAATGAGTCTCGAACATGAAGGCAAAGTGGCGCTGCTAAGATTTAATCATCCTGAGGTCATGAATGCCATAGGTGGTCAGATGTTGCGCGACTTTGTCGAAGCGATTGAAGAAGTCAAAGCGAGAGGCACTGAGACCCGCTGTTTAATGATCACGGGCTCTGGTAGAGCTTTCTGTGCAGGCGCAAATCTGCAAGACGACGATTCTGGAAAAAAATCAAAAGAGGCTGGTGCTTCTTTAAGAAACAGTTATCACCCCTTGATGTTTGAGATTCGTGACCTTGGCATGCCCGTTGTGACCGCTGTCAATGGTGCAGCTGCCGGGGTAGGAATGAGTTTCGCGATGATCGGCGACATTGTTTGCGCTTCCAAGCAGGCGTACTTTCTCCAAGCTTTTGCCCGAATCGGTCTTATACCAGACGGTGGGGCTACCTATTTGCTTCCTCGCTTGGTGGGTTGGGGAAGAGCTATGGAATTATCGATGTTGGCCGAGAAGTTGCCCGCTGAAACTGCGCATGAATGGGGTTTAGTGAATAGGTTGTTCGATGACCAGGACAGCTTGGATGCTGGGTCTCTGGAAATTGCAACAAAACTAGCGAATGGGCCGAAATCACTTTCTTTGATCAGGAAGGCCTATTGGCAGACTTGGGGTAATGGATATGAACAGCAACTAGAGTTAGAGGCTCAGTTGCAGAATGAAGCCGGCAGAACCCAGGATTTTAGAGAAGGGGTGAGTGCTTTTCTGGAAAAACGCGATGCGAGTTTTGGTGGTCAGTAGGGACTACTTATTCCGAGAAGGGAGGCTTTAGATGAGTATAAAAGATCGAGTGGCACTTGTGACGGGTGGCGGCAGAGGCGTTGGGAAAGGTATTTCTCTTTCACTGGCAGCTGCGGGGGCGTCGGTCGCGGTCAATTATCGAAGAGATGAGGAATCGGCTGCAGAAACAGTCAGGGAGATTGAGGCACTCGGTGGTAAAGCGATCGCCTTTTCTGCCTCGGTCGATGATTATGAGCAAAATGCCCAGATGGTGGCTGATATCGAGCGTGATCTTGGGCCTGTCTCTATACTCGTGAATAACGCCGGTATTGCGAGTCGTGGGAGGTCTGTTGTGGATACGGATCCCGAAGAGATGAGACGTGTTGTAGCGACTCATGCGTTTGGTCCTCACTACTTGGCAGCGTTAACCTTGCCCAAAATGAGAACGCTAGGCAGAGGCGATATTGTAATGATTTCTAGTGTTGCCACCCGATCCCTCGGGCCTAATGGTGCGCCCTATAATATGGGGAAAACGGCAATGGAGGCGTTGGCTTATACTCTGGCAAAGGAGGAGCGCGAACATGGGATCAGGGTAAATATTGTGGCCCCCGGTCTCGTTGACACAGATATGGGGCAGAGGTTGATTAAAGCTGTACAAGGGGTTGAAGACATACGCTCCCTCGATCAGAGCATGCCCTTTGGTCGCGTTTGTCAGCCGGAAGATGTTGCCAACGTGGTTAGGTTTCTGGTGAGCGATGAAAACTCTTACCTGACCGGCGAACGCCTGTATTGTGATGGAGGAGGCCAGTTACTGCGCTAGCTTCTCCCTGATCGGGAATTTTGCTATCAGCCTGGATCTCTCTGCTTTTGCGTCTAAGATCGGCTGCCCGCGATAAGTTTGAACCTCCTCTGGGGTGAGAGGATTAAAAGAGTCAGCGAGACTTTTGTCGCTCATCGTGAAAAAAATCCAGTTGACCACTTCAGCGAGTTCTACGTCAGTTAGTGGTGAGTTTGCCGATCCTGGGACCCTGATCAAATAGGCGCGTCCCTCATTCGAGGACAGAAAATTTCCCACAAAACCTTTCAACGCGGGGACATCGCCAAGCCCTCTGCCATCCTTGCCATGACAGCCTTGACAGTTAAGCATGTAGTTCAACTGTGCCCGGTTCTTGTCTAATCCCATGAGTTCAAAACGAGATGCCGCATTTATTTGTGTTATCCAGAAGAAAGAGAAAAGAAAGAGAAAGGTCCTCATAAAAGAGCTTTGAGATGTGCGATACAAGAGTTACCAAGTGATTTTAGGTCATAGCCGCCCTCTAGTACCGAAACAACGCGGCCGTCAGAATACTGCTCCGAAAGACGAGCGATCTCTGAAGTAATCCAGTAAAAATCGTCTTCGGTCAGACTGATCTCAGATAGCGGGTCTTGTTGATGGGCATCGAAGCCTGCCGAAATAAAGACTAAGTTCGGCCGATGTTTTTCGATCGCAGGAAACCACGTGCGTTCAATTTCTTTCCTAAATTCGTCTCCCTGAGTCCCTGAGCGAAGGGGTGTGTTCACTATATTTGGTCTATTTAGGTCATACAGTCGGTTAGGGTACCAAGGGTGCTGAAAGCTCGAGCAAACGAGTATTTCTGGTCGATCTTTGCAGATATCAACGGTGCCGTTACCGTGATGTACGTCGAAATCAAGTATTGCAACACGATCAATTTGCTCAAGATCTAGGGAGTTAATCGCGCTGATTGCCACGCTATTCAATAAACAAAAACCCATTGCAGAATCGATTTCCGCGTGATGACCGGGCGGGCGAACTGCGCAAAACACACGGTTACAGCGTTCTTCGATGATATCTAAAACCCCGTCCCAAACGGCTCCTGCGGCGAGATGGGCTGCCCTCAGACTGTGTGGACTAAACCATGTATCGGGGTCCAGTTGTATTATTGGGTCAGGAGTTTGGCGTGATAAGTAAGCATAGTGTTCAGGATGGTGAGCTTTTCTTATCAGATCTATAGGAAGAGGTTTCGGGATTAAAAGGGGATGATCATCCAGTAGTCCTTCCGACTCCATGATCCTCAGAAGATGGGTCAGTCTATCAGGTCTCTCAGGGTGCCCTTCGGGGACTTCGTGTAGGGTACAATCTCGGTGGCTGTAGATGTGCATTGGCCTATATTAGCGGCTGCAATGTATTAGGAAATATTTTTGTTAATTAGCATTTTCTTCAATCCGGAAAGGGGTTTAGGTCGATATCGGGGGTCCAAGGGTGAATAGTCTTCAGGCTGTTTTTGACCAGGGAGTCGAGAAAATATTCGTAGGTGGAAGCAGTAACGAACCGAAAGGGCTGCTCAAGGAGATCTCGGAGCTTCAACTACCCGATAATTTAGAGTTCATTCAATTTCCGCTACCGGGGCTTAATGAATTTGATTTCACATCGCTTGGGCCCACGCAGAAAGTAACGACATTTTTTATGAGTTCCGTTTTGTCTAAAGCGGATCCCGCTCGAGTGAACTATCTCCCGATGCAAATGCGATGGGTGTTCGATTACTTAGAGAGAAACACTGATATGTGCCTGCTTCAGGCAGCTTATGATCGGGAGGGGGAAATTCGGTTTGGCCCGAATGTAGACTTTTGTGACGCAGTATTGGCCAGTAAGGCGAAGGTGGTCGTTGAAATCAATCGTGATTTTTTGGCGCCACTTGGTAGCCAATTAGTCCCGAAGGATCGCGTCGACTTATTTGTTGAGTCACGAGAGCCTCTATCTCTGCAAAGAGCCCCAAGTGTAGACCCAGATGCTGAGAGGATAGGGCAACTGGTCGCTGATTTAATAAATGATGGAGATTGCATCCAAACAGGAATTGGTGCGATACCAAGCGCGATTCTGGCGAAGTTAAAAGATAAGAACGATTTAGGACTACACGGTGGTTTGATCGATGAGGGCTCAATGGCGCTCATTAGAAACGGAAATGTGACCGGGGAGAGAAAACGTATTGATCGGGGGTTTTCAGTAACTGGTATGGCTCTCGGAGAGAGCTCGCTTTACGAAACGCTGATCAATGAAGCGACTGTGTTGTTTCGGGGGGCAAACTACACTCATGAGGTGGACACGATCAAAGAGCTCGATAATTTTGTCTCGATAAATTCTGCGATAGAGGTGGATTTATTCGGGCAAGTCAATTCGGAGTTCGCCGGAGGCAAGCAATTATCAGGCACAGGTGGGGCGGTTGACTTCATGCGAGCTGCAAAAACATCGTCAGGGGGTAGATCCATTATCGCGATGAATGCAACTGCGAAGGGAGGTAAAAAATCTAAGATTGTACCGAAGGTAGAGATGGTTACTGCTCTTCGGACGGATGTCGATATAGTGGTAACTGAATTTGGTGTCGCGCGCATAAAGGATCTACCTGTAAAAGAGCGGGGGAGGGCTTTGGTAGAAATTGCCGCACCTGAATTTAGAGATGAGCTACTGGCAGATCCGCTATTCGATTAGCCCGAGTTGGGAAAGAAAAAAGGTATATTCCTCTGCGAGTTCATAAAGAGAATCAAACCGACCTGATTTTCCCCCATGGCCGGCTTCCATGTTTGTTTTGAGAAGCAATAGATTGTTATCAGTTTTCATATGGCGCAATTTGGCCACCCATTTAGCCGGTTCCCAATAGGTCACTCTGGGGTCGTTTAAACCCGCTGTCACGAGCAAAGGTGGATATCTCATCTCTCGCACGTTGTCGTAGGGCGAATAACTTTGAATATTTCGAAACGCTGACTCATCGGTAATCGGATTACCCCATTCTGGCCATTCCATCGGTGTGAGAGGTAGTGATTCGTCCATCATCGTATTCAAGACGTCCACAAAGGGAACATGGGCAGCGGCTGCGCCGAAAAGTTCTGGCGATTGATTGATAGCGGCACCAATCAACTCACCACCAGCACTGCCACCGCTTATTACGATTTTCCCTTCAGAAGTGTATTTTTTTTCAATCAATGCCTTCGCGATGTCAACAAAATCGTTAAACGTGTTTTTGCGCTTATCCAGCTTGCCAGATGTGTACCATTCATAGCCTAAATCGTCGCCACCTCTTATATGGGCAATTGCAAAAATAAAACCCCTGTCCAAAAGGCTCAGTCGATTGGTCGAGAAATTTGGTGGTATAGAGAGTCCATAAGCACCGTAACCATAGAGATATAGGGGCGCTTTGCCGTCTAATGTTGTATTTCGATGTCTGACAAGGCTAACCGGGATTTCTGTTTTATCGCGAGCCTCCACCTTCAACCTTTCCGTTATGTAAAGTTCCGCCCTGTAGCCGGTTGGAACCTTCAGTTGTTTGCGAGTTACAGTTTTATGCGAAGCAATCTCGTAGTCGATCACGCTATCTGGTGTGACCATAGAACTGTAGTTCAGGCGGAGAAAAGACGAGTCTTGTACAGGATTGGTTCCGAGCGACACCGTGTAGCTTTCTTCTGAAAAAGAAATGGGTTCAGCTTCATGGGTTAAGTAGTCCTTGATCAGAATTTGATCCAACCCGTTCTCGCGGGTACACACGATAAGATGACTTTTCAGACAAAGGAAATCGATGATGTAGGTCGATGGGTCTCCTTCTACCAATAGCGTCCAGCTTTCTTCTTTAAAGTCGGTTACGGGGGCAGAAAAGATATCAAAATTAGGATGTCGTCTGTTGCTTCTCAGGAAGAATTTGCCATCACGGTGATCAACATCATATTCGTGCCCCTCGCGCCTTGCGCTAATTAACCGGGGCTCTGAATCGAAGTCGTTCCTCCTGATAAAACGCGTCTCGCTGGTTATGTGATCCGAACAGCCCAAAAATACGTAATCCTCAGACTGGCTTAAGGACATGCCAAGAAAAAAACCTGGATCTTTCTCCTCGATTATTACTTTAGGAGGTGAATTCTCGAGAGGTTGATGGGATATACGATAAGGCCGCCACTCGTCATTTACGCTCGTAAAAAGGAAACCAGCGCTGTCCTCGCTCCAGATAACATTTCCGATAGTATTCTCAATTGGCCCGAGTAGCTTTTTTTCGTCAAAGAGTTGCAAGATGTATATATCGAAGCGCTCGTCCCCGGTCGTATCAGTGCTAAATGCAAGCAACTCATTATTTGGACTAATACTTAACGCGCCCAGTCGAAAATAAGAATTGGCGGCGGCAAGTTTGTTTTCATCTAGCAAAATCTTCCAAGCTAGCGTGTCCGGATTGTCGTCGATTTTGCCCTCTGCCCAGAACCATCGGCGGTATTGATCGCCTTTTTCGAATCGCCATTGGTGGAAAAAACCATTTTTAAAGAAGGGTACGCTTTTCTCATCTTCACTCTTCCTATCCTTTAATTCTTCAAAAAGCGACTCAATGGTCTCTTTATGTTTCGACATGGTTTCCTGGAAATACCGATTCTCCTTTTCGAGATGCTTTAGAATCGCTGGATCTGATATGTCCGGATATCCCGGATCTTTGAGCCAGGAATACGGGTCCTCGATTAATTGACCATGAATTTCTTTGTTTTTAGGTCGTCTCTCGGCTATCGGGGGCGCTATATGTTGGTTGTGCTCACTCATTCGCCAAGGTTAACCTAGATCGGTTGGCATTTGTAAAGCCAGCCTCCAGGATTAAAAAGGGTGGCTGGATATTAGGAGGGCGTTTATTTTGGCAAATATAAAACCACGGGATATCGCGTCAGAGGAGCAATTTGACCCTCTGGTTAAAATGGTTGAAGCAGGGATGGGTTTTGTTCCGAACAGTATGGGCACCATGGCGCATATGAATCAATTGCCGTTCGTGTTTTCGGCCTTGTTTGCGACGATTATGGGAGCGGACGCGAAAGTCTTTCTCAGAGGTCTGCTCGACGCGCTTCCAGACCAAGAGAATCAAGAAGATAATTTGGATCCAGAATTGCTGCAGTTGATTGCCTACTGTGTCAGCCTGAGCTCTGGTTGTCTTTACTGTCAGGCGCACACAAGCCACAGTGCTCATCGGATCGAATCGACTCGGTTTGAAGAAAGATTCTCAAATGTCCTCAATTCCGAGGAGGCTGACTGTTATTCGCAAGCTGAAAAGTCGGCAATTCAGCTTGCTCTTGCAGCCGGAAGAACACCCAACGAAGTCTCCGACGATCATTTTGCTGCTTTTCGCAAATATTTTACTGAACGCCAACAAGCGCAAATTTTGGGCGTTATCTCGATCTTCGGTTTTTTAAACAGATGGAATGATACGAACGGGACGGCTTTAGAAGAAAAGCCTTTGGTATTCGCAGAGGAGATGCTTTCGTCTTCAGGTTGGTCGCTTGGCAAGCACGGATTTTGATCGTTAGCAGTGTGCGGGAGACTAAATATAGATGGAAAAGAGGTTCTCTCTTTGCTTGAAGATTTGTTTGATCTAGATTGTTCGGTTACCACCAATCGAAACGCCGCACCCTCAGAATTTGTGGAAGTGCTCATCAAGGAGGTAGACAGAGCGGTGGAGTTGAGGCGGATGAAGTGGTGGTTTACTCCGGCTTGGTTTGGCTCTCTAAAGCACCGGTATACGACTTTTAATGCTAGATCAGAGGGAGTAAAAGAAAGTAGGCTCTACAAGGACGCTTATCGTCAAAAAAGGTGCGCGGTACCGGTGTCAGGTTATTTTGAATGGCTGAAAAAGGGTGAACGGAAAACGCCCTATTTGATCAGGCGAGGAGATGATCGCCCCTTGTTTCTCGCGGGGATTTGGGATCTATGGTCGGGAGAGGACTCTGTTGGAAAAACCATAGAACAATCGAGTTTCGCAATTCTGACCCGAGAGGCGGATGCGCAGATGTCTGCGATACATCATCGCCAACCGCTCTTTATCAATGAAAATCAGCTCGGCGAATGGTTGTTCGATACAGAAATGGAAGTAGTAGACGAATTGATGATGAGTAGCCGATCACTAAAGCTTTCTGCCTGGCCCGTGTCCAGTCGGATAAACAACGCCCAGAATAAAGGGGTCGAGTGTAATGAAGTCGTTGGACCCGCATCAGAACTTGATCTGGTCGCGTGAGTCTTATGATCAAACTTCTTGAGGAATATGCCTTATGTTGATCTTTGAGACAGGTTTATGGGTAGGAAAAGGAAGCGTTCTGATCGAGGGTAATAGTTTAGGACAAAACATTGGCTTTGACTTAACGATTAAAGAAGAGGCGGACGGTCTGAACTTGACAGGGACTTGTGATGGTTTTTTGAACGCGCCTTTATCTGCACGAATCGCAAAAAACGAGTTCGGGGTTTATGTTATTGATGTAGCGCTTGGAGATCTTTCAATGGAAGGGACGGCTAAGCTGGAAAGTGAACCGGCGCTAGCGCTCTTGTGGAAGCAAAGTGAGGAGAGTTGCGCTTCGCTAACCTTATTTAGGGTTTCTGACGGGTTCGGTTGTAGGGGCTTCTTTCGAGAGCCTGCGGGGACGCAAACTTGGGAAATTAAATTCGTTAAGAAAGTAAAAGCCGTCGGTGGTGCTAATGTATTCTCTTTGGCAAAGAGAAGGCGTTAATCCGCGCTTGGTTATTTAAGATGGGGGGTCAACAGCTGTTCGATTTGCTCTGAGAGAGTTTGACTAAGAGCCTCCCTAGTCTCTCGATTAGTTAGCATCCTGTCTAATGCATGATTAGCGAGAACCGATAGACTATAGGACATGAGTTGAATATCGAGATTTTGATCCAGTTCTCCCAGTCTTTGGGAGGCCATTAACAGCTGGTAGTAGTAGTCACTTCCTGATTGATCAATCATCTCGACAATGTTTGAAATTTCAGACGATTCCAAATCTGACGAAGCGAAATACGACTGAACACTTTTTATCCAACTAGAGTCGGCATCCTCTAGTCCCTTGAATCGAAGAACGTTTAATTGATTTATTGCGTCGAGCAAGTTGCCATCGAAATTCTCAATTAGCTGATCGATGGCTTGTCGCTCGCCTTGATAAACCTCAGCTATCAGCTCTTTAATAATCGCGCCTTTTGCTGGGAAATAGTTGTATAGCGTTTGATAGCTGAGATCGGCTTGTGCCGCCAGCTTTCGAGTGGTGACATTGGACCAGCCTTCTTCCGCGGCTAATCTCTTTGCAGTTTCCAAGATTAACGTGCGTGTCTTCAACTTTTTTAGGTTTCTGAGCGACATATTAGATCATGTCAATAAATAGATCATGTAAATTTTAATTGAACCGCGTGTCAGAGCAAGCTATATTTTGACGCGCTAAATGGGGGATATGGAATGTTGTCGGCAATGACGCGGTTACGATCTGTCTGGATACTACTTTGGGTGTTCGGTATATCGCAGGCGAATGCGATAGATCCAGAAACGTTAGTAATGAAAGCCATAGATCAGTATCGCGGATTATCCTCGTATGCTGAAATGACGATGCTTGTAAAACGCCCGAGCTGGGAGCGTGAAACAAAAATGCGCGCCTGGACCAGTGGGCGGGAGGATTCATTAGTCAGGACCATTGCGCCGGCTAGGGACGCCGGCACTGCTTTATTGAAGAAAGGCGATACGATTTGGACTTACAATCCCAAGTTGAGCCGCAGCATTCGCTTGCCAAAAAGTATGATGTCGCAAAGTTGGGGCGCGTCTGATTTCTCTTACGAAGACTTATCCCGAAGTGATAAGTGGTTAAAGCAGTTCCGGCTTGAACATGTATCCACCGAGGTGGAGTCAGGGCTCAAGGTGCACACCATTGATGCCATTCCTATGGAGAATGCCCCAGTGGTCTGGGGAAAAGAGCGTTTGCGGATTCGAGAAGACTTTATCATGTTGGAGACGACTTATTTTGACCAACAAATGCGCCCACTCCGAAGGATGGAAACGTTAAAAGTTGGGGAAATGGGTGGACGCATGATGGCGCTCAATACTCGTATGATAGATCTCGAGGAACCCGGTACTTACACCGAAGTGCGCTACGATGATATTCAATTCGATATCTCCTTGAGAGGAAACCTCTTCACACTCTTTTCGCTTGAGGGAAAGAGTCGGTAGCCTGATGTCTTCTATTCGTCGTTCGTTGAACACGTGATGCTGAAATTCTCCTGGAGAAATCTCTGGCGAAACAAGACTCGAACTATCCTGACAGTTTGCGGAGTGAGTTTTGCGGTATTTCTCGTATCGGCTGCCACAGGTTTGCAAGGAGGTAGTTATCAGGCGATCTATGAGGCCGCAACGAAATTCTTCTCGGGATCTGCTCAGATCAGTCACCGCGATTTTATTGAGGACCCGGATTTCGAGTACACAGTAAAAAATACATCAATTTTGATAGCCGAGCTCGAGGACGACTTTGGCTTAACCGCTTTGCCCCGAGTTCAAGCCTTCGGTGTTGTAGCAAAGGAAGAGAGGTCCTTCGCCGGAGCAGTCATTGGGGTCGATTTCGAAAAAGAAAGTCAGCATCTAGATATCTTTACAAGGTTAGAAGAGGGGCGGGTGCCTGTCGGAGCGGGGTCTGCTTTGATCGGAGTTGGTTTGGCGCGCAATTTAGGAGCCAATGTTGGGGACGATATTTTCATTCTCGGTTCGGGGAAGAGAGGCGCAGTCGCCGTTTTATCATTGAGAGTAGCCGGCCTTTTAAAAACCGGTCTCTCTGAATTGGATCGAACCTTAATTTTAGCTCCAATAGAAGACGTGCAAGAGGCCTACTATCTTGAGGATGAGTCTCATGAGGTTGTCATGCTTTTCGATGATTTTGCTGCCATTGAATCGAGTCGCGACTTAATATCGCAGAAAATTGACCGTGATCTTCAGTATAGAACCTGGTCGGAAATCATGCCCGAGCTAGAGCAATCTATGGAGCTCGATCGGATATCTGCCTATTTCTTCTACTTCATTCTTTTGGTCTTAGTGACGTTTGCAGTGATCAACACCTTTGTAATGGTGGTGTATGAGCGCAAACGAGAATTCGGGATGGTGATGGCGATCGGGATGAGGCCCTCGCAAGTAATTTTGCAGATGCAGGTCGAGGTGTTTCTGATGACACTTATCGGCATCTTAATTGGCTCAGTACTAACTGTTGCATCGCTTGCTCCTTTTATAGAGGAGGGCATACCTCTTAGTGCCTTTATGGGAGAGGGAGAAACGGCTGAAGCGTACAAGGAGGCCATGGATCAAATGCAGGCCGGAACACTAGACTCGTTTCCAGTCTCATTGACCTGGTTCGGGATGCTTGCAGCGCCAGTCTTTATCGTAGTGACGATTCAGATCGCTGCGTTATTGAGTATGCTAAGAATACGTCGTCTCAATCCAATAGAAGCCTTGCGTGTGGATTAGGTCTCGATGCCGTTTAAGTTAATCTTTCAGTTAAGTTTGGGAAATCTTGTTCGTTATCGAAGGAGAAACTTTTTCTTGCTTGCCTCGATCGCGGTCTCACTGATCGGGATCATTTTTTCTAGTGCTCTGATTCGAGGTTGGGAACGAGATCTCGAGCGTGGCTCAGTAGAAGACTTCTCGGGCCATGTCAAAATGTTACATCCGCGTTTTCTCGACGACCCGACTACCGAGCATCATTTTAATCTTTTAGATTTGGATGCGAGTGTTTTTGAAAACCTGGAGTTGGTAGGTTGGGCAAAAAGAATACGGGTCCCGGGAGTCGTTTCCAGCGAGCGCAAGACCAGGGGGGTCCAGATTGTTGGCATTGTGCCTTCTCTCGAAAGCATATCTTTTTTGGCCTCCATTACAGTAGATGGAAAAAATATAGAGAAAGAGGAAGAAGAGGGCGTTCTGATAGGCAAAGAGCTGGCGGAGCAACTTGAGACAGGAGTGGGAAGAAGAATCGTTTTAATGATCCAGGGTTCTGACGGACAAACAAAAGAAACTGGAGTTAAAGTTCTTGGTGTCTACGACGCTGAGGGCACCGGTTACGAAAAAACCTACGTTATTACAGGGCTAAAATTTCTTCAGGATGTTTTAGTCAATAGCTCTGACCCAGATAAACGCGCAGGTGTCGTCACTGAATTATCTATTTTGTTAGAAGATGAAGCTAAGACGGCGATTCTGCAGGATTTGCTCCAAGAGAATTTTCCAGATTTATATGTCGCTGATTGGAGAACGCTGGATCCGGAGAAAGCGCGCATGGCTGATATAGCAGAAATCAGTATTGCCATCTTTCTGGGTTTTTTCTTTGTTGGCTTGATTTTTGGGTTGATCAATACGTTGATTGCATCGGTCATAGAACGGATTAGGGAATTGGGGTTGCTACGAGCACTTGGAATGCGGCGATCAGTGGTCTTGTTGCAGGTAGTTTGCGAATCCTTATTGATCGTTTCGGTAGGAACGGTCTTGGGTTTGTCGGCAGGTTGGATCATATGTGAATTGGTCATATTCGGAGGTGGTATAGATATGACTGCTTACGCGGAGGGGGCTGAAGCCTTCGGTATCAATGCGACGCTTAACCCGGTGGTAGTCGGGAGTGACTATCTTTCTTTCGGGTTGTTGACCCTGCTTCTAGGGCTGCTCGCTAGCTATTTTCCAGCAAGAAGGGCGATGAAAGTTTCACCCTTGATGGCCATTAATCGTTAGCTTTTATTGGATGCAGATATGAATCATGTAGTTGAGTGCAACGAAGTAAGCAGAATCTATGATCAGGAATCAGTTCCCGTCACTGCGCTTGGTGGGGTTGATCTGACGATTTCGCAAGGCGAATTCGTGGCCCTTGTCGGTCCTTCTGGCTCAGGCAAATCGACCCTGCTCAACATAATAGGAGGGCTGGATTTATTTGATGGTGGGTCTGTCAAAATCGACGGAGTCCAGTTAGAGGGAAAATCAACTAAAGAACTATCAGATCTGAGACTGACAAAGATCGGATTTGTCTTTCAGGCTTATAATCTCGTGCCTGTTTTGTCAGCACGAGAGAATGTTGAGTTTATTCTGCAACTCCAGGGGATTGCGGAAAAAGAGCGTGAAGATAGAGCCGCAGTAGCACTCGAAAGCCTTGGCCTTACCGATATGGCAAATAGAAGGCCTGGCGAACTATCAGGTGGCCAACAACAACGGGTAGCGATTGCTCGCGCGATTGTTACGCGGCCAGCTTTGTTAGTAGCGGATGAGCCCACGGCTAATCTGGACTCTGTCACCACCAGGGACTTAATGGCCTTGATGCAAAAACTGAACAAGGAAGATGGTGTGACGATTGTGACCGCCACCCATGACCCGATTGTGATGGAATACGCAAGTCGCCAAGTGAATCTGCTGGACGGCAAGATCATTGAAGATAGGTAACGTAACGACCTTGCTAGTTAGGTTGTTTCTCCTTTTTTGGACCTTTCTTTTAATTGGCCACCCTGCCGCCTATGCCGAGGAATCAGCCTCCTACGGAATTGTCATTGGAAGTTACCAGGTCAAAGCAAATGCCCAAAAAGCGCTTGTCGATAGCAAATTAAAATTTGATCAACTCGGCGTAGAGGTCAGTGTTCGACTTGTGGTCGGGGGAGAGAATTTCAGATTGGTGGCTATGGTCGTTAATCAAAAAGACTTCGACAAAGCCATGTTTCGTATCCGTTCTCAAGCCTACCCAGGGGCCTGGCGCATTTTGCTGACTGGGCAAAAACCGGTCGAGGATTTGAGCTCCAGAAGAGAAATGCTCGTTACTCAGCAAGAATCTAAAGACCGATCGTCTTCTCAAGATTATGGCAAGACTCAGATCGACGAAATCTATCCTCAAAGAAAGAGTTCGAATCGATCTCCAATAGATTTAGATTATCGTTTAAAGGTGTTTACCTCCTTATCGGATTTAGAGTCCT
>CAJXCK010000055.1 GCA_913051785.1 uncultured Gammaproteobacteria bacterium | reverse complement strand
CAAAGAGCGTCTGGTAGTACCGACATTCTCATATATAAAACGTGCCACTCCGAAATCTCGTCCATCCCCGGTCACTTCGAGCGGAGTATCGAGCAAGCTCTTCCCCAACCAGAGCGCTTCATCTTCAACCGCGCCGAGCACCCCATAGCGAACATCTCCTATTGCACCAGTAACCTTCGCCGCTCCCAACAGCTCAGTTGGGACATCTCGCTGACCACGATCTAGTGAAACACCCTCCGGAATCTCAACCTGATTTGCTGTTCCACCTATCCGTCGTGTGTTGAGCAAAGATACTGGTGTCGAAACAAAATCTCTCAAATAGATTTGTCGAGACGTCGTTGCGTAATCTTCGTTTAAAGCAACGCGGTAATTCGCAAAGAAATCTCCTCTTGGCATGGTGCTGAAAACTTCATTACCTTCTAAAAAAAATAACCTTTTTTCCGGAAAGAAAGTCTCGCTGGCTGTGAGATTCAAAACCACATCATCAGCCTCCACAGCCCCAAAATCTGGGTTTGCTGTCAGCGCAACCTCTACTTTTGGAGACGGCTTCCATGACAAATCCAAACCAACTTTATTTTCCACCTCATTATAAACTTCATCATACGTGCTGGCCGCAAATGGAATGACAGAAACTTGAGCTCTTGGCTGAACGCCGCTGATCTCCAGCTCGTTCAATGCGGAAACAAAACGGGCAGAAGACTGAGGATAACCGGGCCATCCATAGCTTTGGTCACTCGAAGAGAGATTTCTCTTCGCGGCAAAACCGATAGTCCTTGGACCTTCAATTTGAGGCATATTCATCATCGACCAGGGTAGGAAGAACTCAGCACTCCAACCATTTTCTGTGGTACTGGATTTTCCAAGCCATGGGCCATCCCAGTCTCTCTGGAAGCGGCGTTCGGGCAGAACCTTTCCATCTGACAAACTATCTCCCAGGGCCACCCAGAACCAATAGGCTACCAGGGCCTCGCCGGAAGCATCTATCGTGACACCAAACGTATCTCTATTGAGAAAGTCATCCCTTTTCGAATAACGTTTGACCAGCAATTCGGGCGGCTGTTCCATAACGCTACTGATGTACAACCCTTTTTTGGTAGCAAACATTCTTATTTCGGTGTCATATTCAGGCTGGGTAAGTAAAGCAGGCACTGAGACGAGCATGTTGTCGTAATACGGGAGACTACCCCAAACCTCTTCGTTGACTTTTCCGTCTATAACGACGCTGAACTCCGATTCATCGAGCGTCTCGATCGGCACACGGTGAAGGTCTACTCCAGCTTCCTGACCGATAACCGTCTGAGGACCAGAACCTGTTCTGGGCATAGTTAACTTGGGACGCACTCCTGCTGTGATCGATTCAGACTCCCTTTTTTTCTGATCTTGCAAAGCCCGCTCAAACGATGTTTCTTGTCGATCATTAATGGCTGGAATCGTCCCTTGCCCTGCCAATCTCTCAGCCGGCACATCCACCAAAAACCAAGCATCAGGATATGAGAACCTGAGATCTCCCAATAGAGTCCGAGCTTCTCGCTCATCAGCGGATAGGATAACGACTCTTGAAAGCTGCCGAGACGTGCTCGCTTTTCCAGATATCACGCGAACTTCATTCGTCTTACCAAGGTCTCGCAGAACTGAGCGAGCAGCGACGGCTGCTTTCTCAGCATTACTTGCATTCAAATAGCTACCCAGCACCACTCCAGAAGCAGCAGACAACGCACTGAAAAGCAAACCAGTCACTACGATAAAAACGGTCAGCAGGCGACGAATCGACAACACCGCCAAGAAACGAACATATACAGTGTCGCTCAAGTTTTTTGCCCCAAGGAAATCCTAACTAAGCTAATTTTATCATTAAAAGGTTGTTATTATAATTAAAGGTTACATAGGGAATAAACATGCCGATATCGCCACCCAACACAAATGAAATCCTCATAGATCAAAAAGATCGAGTGCTAGTCATTACGCTAAACCGACCTGAAAGACTGAACGCGATCAGTAGAGAGATGCTGAATGAACTCTCAGCTAAGGTGGTGGAAGCTGATAAAGATCCTGAAATTCGTTGCATTGTCCTCACGGGAAGTGGCAAGGGCTTCTGCGCAGGACTAGACCTAATCGATACTAGCGGCAGAATCGAAGACGACAAGGCCACAAAAGAACAAGGAAAAGCAGCGAACAGACCAGCTCGCAGATTATTTGATCTTAGGGACGCTCCAATAAATGTTATGTGGCACTGTGATACCCCAATAATCTGTGCGATCAACGGCGCCGCAGCTGGATATGGGATGGACTTGACGCTCCTCTGCGACATGAGGGTAATGTCAGAGAACGCGAAGTTGGCGGCTGTCACAGCGAAAAGAAATGTTGTCCCAGAAAGTGGAGGAACATGGCTGCTACCAAGATTAGTCGGTTGGGCCAAAGCAGCAGAACTATATTATCGCGCTCGAACGATCGATGCTGAAGAGAGCCTTAAGCTTGGGCTGGTCAATGAGGTTGTGCCAGCAGATTCGCTAATGGATACAGCAATGACCTGGGCTCAAGAAGTGGCTGATAACGCGCCAATGGCGGTTCAGACTACCAAGCGGATGATGCGCATGGGACTAGAAGAATCCTACGATACGGCAGTCGACCATCTTATGGTTCATTTAAATGGTCTTTTCCAAAGTGAAGATTTTGCTGAAGGATTGAGCGCTTTTCTCGAGAAAAGAAAACCAGACTTTACTGGGCGTTAATAAACAGGGCGCTAATAAGTAATTGTTACTTTTTCGCCTCTTTTTTGATTATGGATGCACCAGACGGGTCTACTGCAATGCCATGAATGATCTCATTGTTCGCATGCCCCAGCTGTTGCAAGGACATCGCTGACTGCAGGGCAGACCAGAAGCCCTGAGCATCTTGGGACTGATTAACGCTCTGTTTGGCCAATCTCAAACCCATGCTAGGTCGCTTGGATATTTTCTGTGCAAGAGAGTCTGTAAATACTGATAAATCATTCGTAGGAACAACATGGTTTACCATACCGCACGAGAGAGCCTCTCGAGCCGAAATACTTCCTCCCGTGAAGAGAATCTCCTTAGCTTTCCTCATCCCGAACTCCCAAGCATGCGCAAAATACTCGACTCCATTAACACCAAAAGCAACAACGGGGTCGGAGAAGGTCGCATCTTCGCTTGCAACAATCAGATCGCAAACCCATATCAACATTAATCCGCCCGCGATGACTTTACCTTGCACCTCAGCGATGGTTGGTTTGGGCAGGTTACGCCATCGCCAGCACAATCCTAAATAGATCTCTTCTTCTATCGCTTGTCTTCCTTCAGCACCAGGTTTATCAAAGCTGCCCCAATTACCAACTGCTTGGAAATCTTGAACATCTGACCTATCGCTCAGATCATGACCCGACGAAAAGTGAGGCCCATTTGCCGCCAGAATTATGACTTTGACACCATCATCTCTCGCCGCCAAATCGAAAGCTTGATTGAGCTCATATAACATCGTCTTATCTTGAGCATTTCTTACGTCGACTCGGTTTAGAGTAATCCTTGCGATCGAACCAGCCACTCCATATGTAATCGCTGAGAAATCCATACCCACTCCCTTGAATAAGTATTTTCAGTTAAGGACAGCGTATCCAAAACGTGAGAAAAACACATTAGATATTGGAGCCCGCAATATTCATTGCCATCATTCTTTACGGAAATAGCCGAAAAGCTCTACACTGGGAGCGAGTGGAGGGAAAACATGGCAATTCTATCAGTTCTAGACTTATCTCCGATAAACGAGGGAGGTACTGTAGCTGAGGCACTGAACAACAGCAGGCTTCTAGCGCAGCACACAGAAGCATTGGGGTATCACCGTTATTGGGTGGCAGAGCATCACAATATGAAAGGCATAGCCAGCGCAGCCACATCAATTTTGATCTCCCATATAGCTAACGGAACCAAAAAGATACGAGTGGGATCCGGAGGTATCATGTTGCCAAATCACTCGCCCCTAATGGTCGCAGAACAGTTTGGCACCCTTTCAGCTCTCTATCCTGATCGCATCGATCTGGGGCTGGGGCGGGCTCCAGGAACTGACGGTCTAACTGCGCACGCACTTCGTCGCACTCTGAACAGCGACCCAAATGCCTTTCCGAAGGACGTTTTGGAACTACAGAGCTACCTAGCTCCGCCAAAAGACGACCAAAAAGTAACAGCGGTTCCGGGATTTGACTCGAGGGTACCTTTATACATTCTCGGCTCTAGTTTATTTGGCGCGCAACTAGCCGCGATTCTTGGACTACCTTTTGCCTTCGCTTCCCATTTTGCTCCAGCGGCAATGATGCAGGCGATAGGTATCTATCGAGAAGAATTTTGTCCCTCCGAGCAACTTGACGCTCCGCATCTAATACTCGGGTTCAACGCGTGCGCCGCAAAAACAGAGAGTGAAGCGATTTATCATAAGAGCTCAGGGCTTCGAGCACTGCTTAACCTGCGCCAGGGCACACCTGGTCCGCTTCCCAGACCGGTCGAAAACTTTGATCGCAGTTTGAGTGATTCAGAGAGGCAGATAATTTCTCAATCCACTTCTGCATCCGCTGTCGGCGACAAAGATCAAATAAGATCTGCCTTACAGAATTTCCTAGACTCAACTGGTGCCGATGAATTAATCATCACCTCTCAGATCTTCGATCATCAAGCTAGGTGCGACAGCTACTCAATAGTGTGGGAAGCCCTAAACGAGATCCAAGACGATCTAGCTTTTTCCGCCGGCTGAAACGACTAAAGTGACGGATTGATTAAATACTTTTCGCCAGTAGCCTGTCGAGCGTAAGTCTTGAGTATATCGACATCTAATGCACCCTCGAGTGATATCTCATTCGCATAACCACTTGCAAAAGTAGTCCTAATTTCATCCGCCACTCGTGAGCGCAACTGGTCCGCTTTTTCTTGGCCAATTTTTTTAAGGAACGGAGTCAATAACCACCCCCCAACACCCCACTGCATGCCATAACTTCGAGTAAGTGTCGTTGCTCTTCTCTCCAACCCCCCATAGATATAAACCTGCTTGTCCTGATCCGAGCCATAACGACTGTACTCGCTGGCAGTCTTATTCGCTGCGGCCTCCATCGCTATCAAGATTTGATTTGCGAGCTCACCTCCTCCTGTGGCATCAAACGCTAAGTATGCTCCGCTCTGAACAATCGCGTCAGTAAGGTCGCTGACGAAGCTCTCATCACTCATATTACAAACAAACTCAGCCCCGATCTCTCTCAATAGTTTTGCTTGTTCTTCTTTCCTGACTATATTCACCAATTTGACGTCATCAGCGATGCAGATTTTTTGTAGCATTTGACCCAAATTCGATGCTGCGGCAGTGTGGATCAAAGCAGAGAAACCCTCCATCCGCATGGTTTCTACCATCCCGAGCGCAGTTAAAGGATTTACAAAGCAGGAAGCACTCTCTTTCGCTGTCACTCCGTCGTGCATCGGTAGACACTGACTGTAATGCAAAGTTCGATATTCGCCGTACATTGCGCCACCCAGTACGCCGACAGTCTTTCCAACCAAAGCTTGAGCAGCTGGTTCCTCGCCAGCCGCTATGACTACGCCTGCCCCTTCATTGCCAGCAGGCATCGCGTGATCCCAGCGAGCTTTCAAATGAGGCAAAATATTAGCTGGGATATCTGCTTCCACTGAGAGGTTTCTGTCTGAACCTGTTCGCCTCGCTGTTTCGACATCCGCCATACCAAGCAAAAGCCCTAAATCCGAAGGGTTTATAGGAGACGCTTCAACTCTCACAAGGACTTTTGATCCATCGGGAGCTTGAACGGGAGCCTGCGCAATCGTGAGCTTTAGCTTGCCCCCAGATGTCACCTCCGTTAACAATTGACGCCCTGTCGCTGGTATATCGCTCATTCTCAGTTCTCCCGTGTTACTCAAGCTTCAGGTTAGATATCATAGTGAAAATCCGGGAAAGACACGAGCACGAAAGTAACTCTTACGATGAGGATGGAATAAGTTTGCAAGCAATTTCAACTAATGAGCTGCGATCAATTTTTCCGAACCTGAGAAAAGATGACTTTCCGGAGCAATCTTTAAATGAGATAGATTGGGGCGTGCTTGATTACCTGGGTTGGATAAGTCCAGCCGGCCACAAGGGCTTTGTGGTAATTAATCTTGACGATAGGCTTCATGGAATAGCCCTACGACGAGCGATAAACAGGTCTGGAAAGCCTAAGACACAGATGTGCTCATGGTGCCACCACGTTTATCGTGGCAGAGGTACAGCCCTTTTTACCTCCACCGTTCATGGCAGCCACGGTCGAAAATCGATTGGTCATCAGCTATGCATGAACCTAGACTGCAGCTTACGGATTAGGAACCTCGTCTCCGATCCGCCAACCTATCTTCCTGAAACCGTCGATTTACACTACAAAACCGCTAGACTAAGAGCGGCAATAAGAAAGTTCATCCAGCGCCTAAACGCCCAAAAATTCCCCCAAATGTCCTAGACATAAAATCACCTGAAGGGCCTGAGCCACAAGTACACTAGCGCAAGTCGCGTTTATGGCCATAATAGATGTCCTACAAAGAGGAATTTGAGATGGATCTTACTGCGTTCCGTGAAGAAACAAGAGATTGGTTAGAGTCTAATTGTCCTGAATCCATGCGTATTGGAGCTGTTCACTTTGAGGATGCTTACGAGCTCTATCAAACCGACGAGGCTATAGAGTGGCGCGATCGCGCCGCCACAAAGGGCTGGACTGCACCTGCTTGGCCAACGCTATATGGCGGAGGCGGCCTAGGCAAAGATGAGCATAGGATCCTCGCAGAAGAAATGGCTCGAATAAAAGCCATCCCTCCGGCTACAGGCATGGGACTCGCTATGATCGGGCCAACGATCTTGGAGTTGGGTACTGAGGAACAGAGGACCAGACACATCCCTAAAATCGTTTCTGGAGAGGCCCAATGGTGCCAGGGATATTCTGAGCCAGGAGCAGGTTCGGACCTCGCCGGCCTTCAGACAAAGGCGGTTTTGGATGGCGACCAATTTATCATTAATGGTCAAAAAATTTGGACGAGCGGGGCTCAGTATGCCAATTGGATGTTTGCATTGGTGCGAACAGATCCAGACGCGCCAAAGCATGAAGGCATCAGCTTTGTCGTTCTCTCTATGGACCAGCCTGGCGTAACCGTGAAACCTATCAAATTGATATCTGGCTCATCGCCTTTCTGCGAAACTTTCTTCGATAACGCGATAGCCAAACGCGAAGATTTAATAGGTGAGTTGAATAAAGGGTGGACCGTCGGTAAACGGCTTCTTCAATATGAACGAAATGCAACGACAAAAGCAAAGCCAAAAAAAGACTCAAAAGACAAAGCCCAAGAACAACCAAAATTGAATGTCTATGCTGAGATAGCGAAGAAATATTCCGGGCAAGACAACGAAGGTCGGATTGCGGACTCCGCAAAGAGAGATCAGGTCATCTCTCAAGTGATGGCGGAAAGAGCTTTAGGACTGACTACTAAGCGCGTAGTGGAGGAAAGCAAAATGAGCGGAGCACCTGGGGCCGCCACTTCGATCTTCAAGCTGGTCGGTTCCTCACTCACAAAGTCGGGTTCAGCACTGAAATCACAACTAAGAGGAACAGCGGGCCTCGTTTGGGATAGTGAAGAATTCGATCAAGACGAGCTCGACTCAACGAGAAGTTGGCTTCGAGACAGGGCGGTTACCATCTACGGAGGCACTAACGAAGTGCAACAGAACATTATCGCCAAGCGCGTTTTGGGGTTGCCTGACTAGAAAGCAAGCTTTTAGGGCTGCAGACCATGAGTTGGAGATCCATCAACAATGGTAGCGACCACTGAGACTGCACAGGGAGATTTCAGCGCCTCCTCAAGGGGCTGGTCTAATAAACAAAGGTCTGCAGCAGACCCTACTTGAATATGACGCACCTCTCCGGCCGGATCGTTTTTAGATGTCAGGTAAGAGCGTAGAGCGGTGGCTGCAGAAATCCTCTCTACCTCACCTACTACCGCGCCACTCTTTGTAAATCTCTCATTGGAATGTTTGATCACATCCCAGGGTGATATCGGACCGTAAGGCGCATCACTACTCACGGCAACTTTCACTCCTTGATCAATAAGGGATCGGCATCGGTACAGATCACGCCGCTCCCCATCGTTAAGTTGCTCCAAATAACGATCGCCTCTCTCCCACAGAAAGCCTGGTTGCGTGACGACAGTCAATCCGAGAAATCGAAGCTCTTTAATCATTTCGTCCGTAATGATTGAACCATGTTCAATCCGGTCGCCCTCTTCAATCGATGAATCCTTTAAAGCAGCAATAGCGAAGAGTAATTCGATATGCGTCGTACAATGAAATGCCACATTGCGATTCATTTGACGTGCAATATTAATTCGTCTCACAAGAAGCTTGATGTCTGGCAAAGCGTCTTCGTCCAGCACTATTTTCATAGGGCCACCTTGAACGGTCTCATCTCCCATCAGCCAATATTTCTGCTGGATCAATCCTTCCTTCGACCACTTTTTGAACTCAGCCTGAACCTGAGAATTGTTCGTTGCTGAAGTGTCTGTGAAACAAGTGATGCCGTAAGAGGATAGCTTTCTTGAGTATGACTTTATATCTGGCAAGGTGATCTTTGCTTGATTTCGTAGCCAGCCATCCATACGAAAAAGTCTTCCCGTAGGGTTTCCCCGCCTATCAGATTCGACCCCATCCAAGTGAGTGAAATCTCTTAACTTTAATGCCTCTAAACCGAGCGAGTTGAGGACCCAGAACTTTCCACTGCTATGCTGCATCCTAATAGGACGACTATCGACCAACTCGTCTAGCGTTTGAGCGTCTAAAAAACCAAAGACAGCCTCACTAAAATTCACAGCTCTTATCCAACCATCTCCCTCTTGGAGCTCGACATAATTTCGGAAATTTTGAACATCCTTAAACTCTTCATTATCACAATTAATCGACTCCTCATAAGCGGCTGATGCTAAAAAGTGCATATGATGGTCATGAAGGCCAGGTAATAGTGCCCCCCCTTTCGCATCCACTACAAATTCCCCCGGCCGAGCGGTTAGCGACGTCGAAACTTCCTGAATGGTCTCACCCAAACGAACATTTCCACGAGAGCCAGCGAGCTCTGCATTAATGATTAACAACGCGTCCTCACTTTTTTGGGTGGGGCGAGGGATGAGTCATCGCGGCGCTCAACTGTTTCAAGAGCGACAACAGCTGCACGGAAAAGAGAAAAATCCAGCAATCCTCTGAGGTTTTGCAAGAGACATTCTTTAACGGTTACAGCTGCCTGCAAGCCAGCCAGGGGATCCGCGATAGCATCACCCACAAAACGATAGCCACCGTCAGGCGAGCGGTCTAAAAGACCTGCTGAGGCCGCGACATCGTCTCCAAACCCGACCCAATCCGCCGCAGCATCAAATCTACCGTACGCCGTGAGAGATAACCAAAGTTGGTTATGGTGCTGTTTTCTCGTTTGTAATGATCTGATAGAGAGCCGATCGATCCGCAATGCCTCGAATGCTCTGGGTCTGGACCCTTCAATCACGATATCTGCATCGCAAATCATTTGACGCAAAACTTCTAACTCATCCTCATTTTGAAAATCGACAACAAGCAATTCTTTGTCCCTATTGAGAACAGAAAAAAATCTTGGTGTCGCATATCCTGAAATGTCCCTTCTATTTCTGGATTCTACTTTTACGACCTTACATCCCAGATTCAACAACAAATGACTGCATAGTGGACCCGCCCATAGAGATGACAAATCTAATACTTTCAAATCCTCAGGCGAGTTATTCTTGCCACCTGCTGTGAAGAGCTCGTCTCGCCATTTGACCGAAACCTCAGCATCAAAGGGGATAGAAACAGGCAATCCCATTAATCTTGCTCTCTCCAACAGAGGCCTCCGAGATCTATTTTGGACTAAAGATTCTAGGTCACTCCAAGATAGACAGGGGCTCTCCGCCTCCAATAATGCGGGCAAAAGCGACCAGTCCTCTTCGCGAGCGAGGTTAAAAACCAAAGGCCCATCTTGCGCTGACATCAACCGACAACTTTTGTTAGAAGAAATTCCAGGTTCAAGAGCAAAATCTAATTCTGCTAAACGCTCCCATAACAAATCCGAACCAAGTACATTGGATAATAGATTCGGATCGCTCTCGCGCAGTTGATCTAGCATGCTGTCCGCAAAATCATTTAACGTTGGAAATCTTGTGTCGCCCATCAACTCGCTTAACATAAAATGAACCTTGAGCTTAAAATATTCTCGCCTAAAGAACTGCTAAGAAAGTTAACAGATCCATTATCACGAGAGGAGCTATCGCCCCCTCACGGAACTCAATTTGTAATCGTCGATCTTGGCCGGGATCACTTGGCTATTCCGATTCATCTTCTACCTAATTGCCCAGTAATCGGTCTCAACAAAGATAAACGAAAGATTAGGGAAGATTCCGTTGACTGTTACGCAACCAAAAGCGACCTTGAATTGATCCTTACTTCGATAAGCTCGAGGCCAACCCCGAGCGCGATTTTGGTTCATGTGCTACGACAGTCCATCCACAATGACATTCCCTCAGCGCTTGTTTTGGAGTCAATGGCATACGGCTCTCTTCAAAAAAGCTCGGATTTCCAGAAATGGCTTAATCAGCGAGATAAAATCATTCCACAGAGTTCGAACTCCGATCCTGTGATCTCGTCACGATGCGATGAGCACTTAACCATCCAACTAAATCGGCCAGAGAAACACAATGCCCTCAATCAACTCATGCGAGACCAACTTTGCGAAATACTTCAACTGCCACTAATAGATTTGTCTATAGCAAATGTGAAAGTAGTTGGAGCAGGGAAGTCTTTTTGTTCAGGGGGTGACCTCGACGAATTCGGCCTCGCAGGAGATGCAGGAGAAGTTCATCTTACTAGGACCAGCCGAAGTCCCGCTCAACTGTTCAATTCGCTGGCACCTAAAATGACCGCCGAGGTGCATGGAGCCTGCATCGGGGCGGGCATCGAGCTAACAGCTTTCTGCAAAAAAATCATCTCTACAGAAGACGCGTTTTTCCAGCTGCCCGAGATAGGCTTCGGCCTGATACCGGGTTCTGGCGGAACCGCAAGCCTAACCCGTAGAATCGGAAGATATGATACGGCTCTGCTAGCTCTTACTGGTAGAACTATAAGCGCCGATAAAGCCCTCGATCTGGGCTTAGTAGACGAAATTCGATCAGGTTAGCTGAACTTTCACCCCAGCTTTTCTCTAACTACTCGACGAAGTAACTTGCCGGTCTCGTTGTAGGGCAGGTCTTGCCAAAATTCGATTTTCTCAGGAACTCTTGAGCTCCTCATTCGCTCTCTCACAAACGATTGGAGATCTTCCTCAGAAACTTGAAAATTTGATTTTAAAACGATAACTGCCGCTACGCTTTCTCCCCATTGCTCATCTGCGATCCCAATAACAGCCACGTCGTTTACCGCTTCATGGGTCATGAGAACATCCTCTATCTCTCCAGGGGAAAGATTCTCTCCTCCTCTAATAATGACATCATCAGCGCGCCCCTCGAGAAATAGAAAACCGTCCTCATCCAAAGACCCGGCGTCTCTGGTCGGGAACCAACCATCTGAATCCACTACTGATCCGCGACCTTCATATTCTCCTGATACTTGCTCTCCACGGACGTAAATTTCCCCCCTCGTATTCGAGGCAACCTCCTCCCCCTCCTCGTCTCTGATTTGAATTTCAACGCCAGGTAAAGCCCTTCCAACCGAAACAAGTCTGCGTCGAAAAAGCTCATCCGAAGAGGCCACAGCTTCCCTGTGATCATCCGGACCAAGCACACTTATCGTAGAGCTCGTCTCAGTTAGCCCATAGGCATTCGAAAAATCCGTATCAGGGAATAAACACATCGCCTTCTCAATCACGGGCAAGGGCATCTTACCCCCGCCATATGCTAGGCTAGCCAGGTGCGGCATTTCGGCATTAGTCGCACCAGTTTCTTCCAAGCATTCGACTATTCGCTTGAGCATCGTGGGAACGACCATCGCATTGGTTACTTGGTGCTTTCTAACAAGGCTTATCCATTCTTCAGCAGAGAAGTTTGGCAATTGAACCACATGCCTCCCTGAATAAACGGAGCTTAAGATCGCAGCAATTCCGGCGATATGATAGGGCGGCACACAGACTAAAGACGCTTCTTTTTCATCAGCAGACGCGAACTCAACAGAACCGAGAATGTAAGATACGAGATGCTTGTGGCGCAGCATTGCTGCTTTTGGCTCACCAGTGGTGCCACTCGTAAACAAAAGGACTGCTATCTCTTCCGGATCCATGCCCCAATCGTTTTCAAGCGATTCATCTTCACCGCTATGGGCCAACAGATCAGAGCTATCTAACACCTCTAGCCCCTCCAGATTCTGAAAAGAGTCTATTCGGTCATCTGACGTTACCAACGTAGCCGGCTTCACCCGTTCTATCAGCCTCATTATCTCTTCGTCTGTGAGCCTATAATTGAGAGGCACATACGGAATTCCCGCCCAACCGCTCGCAAAAAGGCTTAGCGGCGTGCTAAGACTGGAGACATCCAACTTAACAAAACGATTCGAGTCTGAAGCTCGGATTTTCCTAGCTCGCTCACCCACCCTCGAAAACAATTGCGAGTAACTTAACGTTTCGCCCGAAGCACCGTTGGTGAATGCAATTCTATCGGGAAATGCGGAGTTCGCCATTTCCAGAAGCATCATAACGTTCATTCTCGATCAATCCGTCTTCGGTAATTTTTTCGTGTCCTTCTGGAGAAGGAGCGCCCCATCTACGGCAAGCCCGCCATCACCCGCTTTTACACAGAGAACTTCGAGAGTTTCAGCCTCATTTATATAACGTTTTCCCATCGCTATCCCAACGGCGTGATCAGGATGTATGTCTCCTCCACCGGACTCACCAGAGGCCGCGTCAATCATAGGCTCACCACCGCAAGTGAGGTTTACATCATCAGATGGCGCCGCGACGACCATTATTTCCCCATCACAGACTGCGCTTTTCAGACGAGCCCCGGTTTTCAAAGTCGGCATTTAAATTCCCCCAGTATTCAGAATTGATACATAAGTTTAGGGGCTAATGTTGCAGTTGACAAAGCCTCATCAAGTCGCCACTTTAAAACGGAAAGGGGAATATAGCTGGGAGGTAACGTGAAAATATCCATCTCGATTGGTTCGGCTTACTATAACGGAGAGGAGTGGGACAAACTTGTCGAATATACGGCTATAGCAGACAGAATAGGAATCGACGAGGCCTGGTCGGCGGAAGCTTGGGGGATGGACGCAGTGGTTCCACTCGCTTACCTCGCGGCCAAGACGACTAATATTCGCTTAGGCACCGGTATCATGCAGATAAGCTCCAGAGTGCCATCAATGATGGCGATGACCGCCCAAAGTTTAGATACCGTCTCAAAAGGACGATTCAATCTAGGTTTAGGTGTAAGTGGTCCGCAAGTCGTTGAGGGGCTTCATGGAGCGTCTTTCGCGAAACCCCTATCCAGATTGAGAGAATGCGTATCAATTCTTAGGTTAGGTCTTAACGGTGAGAAACTGCAATACGATGGGGACCACTATCAGCTTCCAAGGCCAGGCGGAGAGGGAAAACCGATCCGTCTATCTCAGCCTCCTAGACCTAATCTGCCGATTTACTTAGCAACCCTCGGTCCGAAGTCATTGCAAATGACCGGCGAACTGGCCGATGGCTGGTTGGGGACTTGTTTCCTTCCGGAAAAGGGCGACGTCTTTCTTGACGATATAAAGCTAGGAGTTGAATCGGCTGGTAGATCTCTTTCTGATATCGACATTCAAGCTGGCGGATATTTTGAAGTCACCGATGATGTTGAAAAGCTGATTGCAAAACTAAAGCCCGCGATGGCTTTCACACTGGGTGCGATGGGGTCCGCGAAGACCAACTTCTATAATGATGCTTACTGTCGAGCAGGCTACGAGGATGATGCAAAAGCAGTGCAAAGCCTTTGGGTTGATGGAAAGCGGGATCAGGCAATACAGAGAGTTCCGGATGAGATGGTCCTAAAGACTAACCTTTTCGGAACACAGGACATGGTTCGATCTCGCTTGAGAGCTTTTAGGGACGCGCAGGTCAATACCATTAGAATTTCGACTAAAGGTGAAAGCTGGAGCGAGAAAACAACCGCGCTTGAAGAGGCAGTTGATCTTATACGAGGAGAGCAGAATTCTTGGTAAAGCCTATCTGCGCCTCAAATGCCCAGATCGTCTAGATTGTAGTCTCTAATAGAGTTACGAGCAGCTGCGTCCCAAACGAATTGTTGCTCTTTCAAAGGCGTGTAAACGAAAGAATCTTCTGAGGGGTATTTCTGTTTTCGTGCATCAATTGCATAGCCAATAAGGCGCGAGCGGTTGGCAATACGTTCCTCGGTATAGGTTTCAACATCATTGTGTATGCCCCCACCGACGACGTTCAATACACTAGAGAGTCTGTGAAAACCCATGTTAATTGTGACTCTGATATCATCGCTCGTATTCGCGAATGACCCGTGAACGGCCTGACGGTTGCAAATAGCCACATCTCCTGGCTCACAAATCAGTGGCACCGCTCCCTCAATTCGATCTGATTTCGCATCATCGACGAGCTTTCTGATATCTACCTTTCCTTCAAGATGCGAGCCAGGTAATACCCAAAGACCATTTGCCGCATTACACCCAAACAGCTGAGCCATAAAATTGAAGCCGTGGGTGTCCCCATCAAGTTCGGGACTATCCCAATGTGTGAAGCCGTCTTGATGCCATGCTACCGAGCCGCCCAAACGTGGATGTTTAACCCAAACCGACTCATTGAAAGGAACGAAATCTTCCCCATTTATCGCTTCGGCGATTCTTAATAAATCTGGATGACCATAGATCCTCAGGCAAGCTTCAGAAAATTGCAGGGACCCGAGTAAAATTTGTAGGATTTTTTCTGGCGCATCTTCTCCGACCTCTGGTTCTATCATCTTTGCTGGATGCCTTCCATGCGCAAAACTGGTCCCACCTATCGGATCACTGAGCGGCCTAACCCACGAAAAATTTCGGGACTTACAATCGAGACCGATCGCTGGTCTGCCTTGGGAATCGATACTGGAGTCCTCATTTTGCGGAGCCCTACGCCAAATGTCCTCGACGTCATCCTTTAGCTGGTCTAGCTCTTCCTGTTCGAGAACTCCTGTGAATATATAAAAGCCATTATTCCTATATTCATTAACAATGCTTTGATCGAGCCGACCAGCAGAGTCATACCGCACGGGTCCACGATTAGACATCGCAAGGGCTTTCTTGGTTCCTTGCTCCTGGTATTGCTTCAGAGCACGATCGTGCTCTCCATAATCAGCCTTGCTCGAGGAATACATTGAAAAAGACATAAACACCCTCCTACGGCTTTGTATCAAAACAAATACTCACTTTCAAATACCAAGGCTTTTGATTTTCAGTCGGTGGAAGCATAATCGAGTCATTAATTCGGAGGGAATTCCACATGGCAAAACGTCTTCAAGGGAAAACAGCGCTCATTACTGGTGGCACAAGTGGAATAGGCGCAGCAACGGCGGAACTTTTCATCAGCGAAGGTGCCAACGTAGTGATTTCGGGAAGATCTGTTGAAAAAGGAGAAACATTAATCGAGCGCCTTGGAAATCAGGCTACCTATTGCGAGTCCGACGTCACGAATGAGGAAGATATAGCAAAGGCGGTGAATTTCACCCTCGATAAGCATGAAAGCATTGACATCTTGTTCAATAATGCTGGCGGACCAGTTGGAGCTCCATTGGACCAACTGACTCAAGAACATATTGATTACGGAGTGAAACTCCTATTATCAAGCGTGATTCTCGGGACCAAGGCAGCCATCGAGCCGATGAAATCCCAGGGCGGCGGCTGCATCATAAATAATTCAAGTGTCGCTGCCCTTCGATATAGGCAGGGAGACCCCCTATATTCATGTTTGAAGGCCGCTGTCACACATTATACAAAGATGGCAGGTATAGAGCTCGGCGCATTTAATATTCGCGTAAACTCGATCTCCCCTGGGGCAATCGCGACACCTATCTTTTGGGGCGGATCCGGCCGAGCAAATACATTATCTGAAGAGGAAAACGAAAGAAAGATGAATAAGCTACAAGCCAATCTGGCGCGTTCTGTTCCTTTAAAAAGAACCGGCCTCGCCAAAGATATTGCAGAGGCTGCTTTGTACTTGGCTAGTGACTCAGGAAGTTTTGTAACCTGTCACGATCTAGTGGTCGATGCAGGACGAACTTCTATGTTCTACGAACCAAATGACTAGCCTAAACTCAAAGACTGGTAAGCTCGAAAGACCACCAATGAGACGCACGCTCTGAGCCGAGGCCTCGACCCGTCTTTCTCGCCCTCGCTTCCCAAGCGAGATCTAACTCTTCAGGATCTAGGACTCTTCTAAGTTTAACCGGGTAAGCACGGTCACCGATTCCAATGCGCGCCAATGGGTTATCCATAGCAACCCCTGACCAGTATTTTCCATCGCATCGAGCACAGCTTATGAACAAACGTTGGTCTGTAGACATACAATTTAAGTTTACTGACCAAGGGATTACTCCCTGCACTTCAATTTGACACAGCTTAACCTCGTTCGCAAAACTCCAGTCGTCGATGTTCTCATCGTTTTGTTCTAAAGCTATCGGTCCTCCAGGAGTTCGTTCACAAGGACATACGAACCAAAATATTGAG
>CAJXCK010000054.1 GCA_913051785.1 uncultured Gammaproteobacteria bacterium | reverse complement strand
TGAGCTGTCCCTCTCTACCACTCGTGATCTGAAGCTCTCCCGTGGTTCCTGTTACTCGGAACATATCTGCTGGCGCAGCGACAGAAGCGACGTTCTGGCAGATTAAAGTTCCAACCGTGCCGCTCTCGAATTTTAATAACATTCTCGACCAGGACTCGCCTTCCATCCTGGGTATGTGATGACCCGCAACACCAATCACCTCATCTATTTCGCCCATCATCATGCGAAGAGGCCTTATCCAGTGCGCACCTCCATCAATCGTTACCCCCCCACCCGACGCCGCAAGACTATATCTCCAAGGCGGAGGCGCTTCTGAATCGACCGATACTGGATCGTAGAAATTACCGCTAGCGCTTATTAGCTCTCCAATACTGCCATCATCCATTAACTCCTTAGCCTTTAAGATATCCGGCCAATACTGCGCTTGCTCGGCGATCATAAAAACGGTGTCCACTTTTTTACTAGCCTCTAAAATCCGCTCAGCACTGGGTAGATCATGGGCCATCGGCTTCTCCAGAAGCACATGTTTATGAGCTTTAAAGCAATCTAGAGCCGCAGACTCATGCAAATTATGGGGCAGCATAATATCCACTGCATCAAAGTCTCCGCGCTCGAGGGCCAACCCAATTTCGCTGAAGGGCTCTGCACCTGTTGCAGCTGCCATCGCGGCCAACGAATCCAGATTAGTGTCTACGACCGCTGTCACATCCACCCTAGTAGCGATACGCTGAATGCCCTTCCAATGCTCCCTTGCAATGCCACCGCAGCCAATAAGGGCGATCTTAAGTCTGTCCTCTTTCATTAGGTGCTACGCTTTCACCACGGACAAAGGCGTTTTTTAGATGTGCAAAGTGTTGTTACCCGTTCACGAAATCTAAACGCATAAACTTTCCCGAAACTTGGACGCGCTCTGCGGTTCGTGCAAGAACCGCCACAGAAAACGTCAAATATTCGTTGTTTTGCACAACTGTCCCCAGATTGATCCACAGAACTTTTGTCCAATAGTGTTATTAGTGTGAATGTTATTTTCAGCAACTTTGACGAACTCTCTATGCACTTAACGAGATTATATTGGTGCTCCGGCGGTGAAACGTTCTTATCCCCCCCTCCAAGAATATTCCCCCGGAGCCTTTTATCTCTCGAGCCTCTCCCACTAACTCTATCACGAAGGGTGACCGCGTAAGCGCCGATAGAGATTTTTATTGCCAACGCGGGGCTTCGCTCAGAATTTCAGGTATCAACCAAGGCTAGGATCGCCAAAGTTCATCCTCCTTTTTTATTTGGAGACAGCAGTTCGATCCAGACTGCTATCATCGAAACACAACCAACACCCGCACTAATCCCTCGCCGCTTGAACCCAAAGAAGTTTAAAATCTCAGGCTTACGGAAGAAAAGGAGTGTATGTTGACGAGAATTTTAAGCATATCCATAGCGATGATATTCGCGCTGATAACACAGCACGCTTTAACTTCATCGGATGAAACATACAAGTATCCAGCAGGAGACGGTACAGATCTGACCATGCACGTCTTCGTGCCAGAGGTGTCGACGCAATCTGGCAAGGCAGTTATTTTTTATTTTGGGGGTGGTTGGCGAGTCGGCTCACCAGAACAATTCTTTCCGTTTTGCTTGGCTCTTAAAGCTCGGGGGATAGCTTGTTTCGCACCGGACTATCGCGTATCGAGCAGACAAGGAACAGACGCAATCGATGCACTGCATGATGCTCAATCTGCCTATCAGTGGGTGGTTTCACAAGGGGACCGGTTTGGCGTGGATGAATCCCAGGTCTATGTAGGTGGCGGCTCTGCGGGAGGCCATCTGGCAGCCGCGGTAGCAATGATCCCGAATAAATCAATAAAGCAAGCACCTGCCGGCATGTTGCTCTTTAATCCGGGTGTAGATATCGGACGAAGTGCTCGTATCCAGGGGTTATTTCGCAATCAAGCCGAACAGTATTCACCTATTGAGTTTGTAAGGCCTTCTTTACCTGGCGCATGGATAGTTCATGGTAAAGCTGATGAAGTAGTACCATACAGCACCGTCGTTGATTTCTGTCAGCGAATGGATTCGGCTGGGAACGCTTGTGAACTCCTAGGTTTCAATGGCGCGGGACATGGTTTTTTTAATGCAAGACGGCCAGCCTATAATGAAGTGCTGAGCGCATTATTGGCTCACTTAGATACCGGAATAACTGCCATAGCTCCTTGAATTGCATCTACTCTTGAGATAGCGGGCTTTGGGAACTGAAAAGATTAACAGCTTTTGGGGTAATGTTCTCGCGCTGCCTAACTCGTCTAGTAGTGCTTCTTGTTCTCTGGTGGTTCTCTGGTGGTTTTCTGAGGATTTCATATACTGAAAATCCTTACCAAAAACTCTGGAGACTTAGATTGAAAAAGTATTTTGTATTAGCGATTACCTTGTTGTTCGGTAACGCGGCATATGCTGACGGACATGGATCTGTGTACATGATTGATTTCAAATGCGCTCAAGAAGCATATAAAGTTTTTGCTTCCATGACGTTAGAGGAATTGGATGGCCAATTCCTAAAGGGTTCTACAAAACTTGCTAGATATCACGACCTCACGTCTGGCAGCGGTATAGTTTTAGTTGAAGCTGACGACCCGACCCTTGTAATTGCGTTCACTAACGGGTGGAGCGAATTGTGCGAATCCACAATAACTCCCGTGGTCAATGATAAGAAAGCAATGGCAATATTGAGTATGAAATAAGAATCGACAGAGAGTCTGAAATTTGAGGGGGGATTAGTTTTGATCCCTCCTCTTTTAGATGGCACGTTCCCCAGACTATTATTTTGTAACTGTGAGCTATCTGATGAGGATTTCTCTCCTAGTCGTCACTCTCCTTTCCATAGTAGGGTGCGAAGACACCGATGAAAATGACGAACCTAGAGAGACGAGAGGTGCGTTAATGGAGAGGATTGAGACAGAAAAGGAAAAGGAAAAGGAAAAAGAAGCCGCAAAATAAGTCTGAGTTTCAAATCTCTGAATAGCGTGGGGATCAAGGCACTCAAAGGGCGCCGTATAGACGCCCCCGAAAGATCTCTCTACTCGAACATTTTCAAGAACTCGTCCATATCAAACTGAGTTCCGTACAACATCGAACTATTTAGTGCAACGTCAGCTGCAATAGCAACCGCAGTTTTTATTTCTTCTTCTGTTGCTCCTGCCGCGATCGCGAAACTGGTATGCGCAGGCACGCAGTATTCACATTTCATCGCAACCGAAGCGGAAAGCGCCACCAATTGCGCATATTTCAGAGGGATAGCTCCGTTGAAGACTTTCTCTTCCACCGCCTTGTAATATGCATCTGCTGCAGGTTGGACTGCTTTCGGATGCAGTTCGATAAATGGGTTAGCCGTTTTAACATCTCGCATATGATCGTCCGCCAGAACGTTCACACCGAAACAGGCAAGCATTGTAAAAAGTATTATCTTCATAATCGTGTCCTAGAGTTTTTTAAAGCCGATAGTATACGTCCATATGCATTTCAATATCGCTGCCTTTAAGCGAGGGGACTTAACTGCAGGAGGTGCAGCCTGAGCGTCCTGAGACGCCTCTGGGAGAAAAAGTGGCGGAGCGGACGGGATTCGAACCCGCGACCCCCGGCGTGACAGGCCGGTATTCTAACCAGCTGAACTACCGCTCCACATGGTGGGTGTTACTGGGATCGAACCAGTGACCTACGGCTTGTAAGGCCGTCGCTCTCCCATCTGAGCTAAACACCCGATTGTCAGCAATCGATCTAGGCTGGCTATCTTAACCCCTACCCTTTCGCTGTCAAATAAGTAATCAGATACCTAAGTTTTCTGAGCTTGCATTAACTACTTCTCCAAACCTCGCTTTACTTTTCCAAAGCGCGATAGTCGGAATCAAAAAGAGCAGTCCTACTAAAACCGCTGGTAACAGCCCCCCTCCTCTTTCGTTCAGAACACTCCAAACGAACATAGCGATCGCAACTTGCGCCGCATATAATGACGCCCAGGGCCACATCCAGGCCTTCATATTCCTGAAGCCGTAAGCGCCTAATCCATAAATCAGCCAATGCAGCGGTTCAGTCGCCTTAGCCCACCATCCTGTCAAAGTGAGCCCAAACCAGATCTCTTTATCTTCAGCAACCGGCTTTATAAACATATCAAACGGCATATAGATAAAAGTCATATAGCAGCAGAAGTAAAACATCAGACTCATCCACCAGGGGCGTAGTCTCCAATCTTCAACAACCGTTCCCCATAATTTACCCATCGATCCCCCCTTTAGACCACTCGATTTGGTAGCTCGGCTCCATTTAAATAAGCCTTTATATTATCAAAAGCGCACATCCCCATGGCTTCACGAGTTTCGTTCGTCCCACTTCCCATGTGAGGGAGAAGCACCAGGTTTTCCAAATTTAGAAGTGCTGTATTTATAGAGGGCTCGTTCTGATATACGTCTAAACCAGCCCCGGCAATTTCTCCCTCTCGCAAAGCACTTGCCAAAGCAGCTTCATCGATTACCTCGCCGCGCGCCGTGTTAATCAAAAAGGCGTGACTTCCCATGGTGGTCAAAGCCTCTCGATCGATCAGGTGTTTCGTTTCAGGTGTTGAAGGACAATGTAAGGAGACAAAATCGCTTTTCTGCAAGAGCTCGCTCAATTCGCATCTGATCGCACTAATACCTTCGGCAAGGGAGCCTTCTAGCGCCGACCGACTTGAATAAATTATCTGCATTCCAAAACCATGATGAGCCTTCTTCGCCATTGCCAGACCGATCCGACCCATGCCAATAATTCCAAGTGTTTTTCCAGTGACTTGGGTAGATAACATGTGTGTCGGCCGCCAGCCATCCCAAGCTCCAGACCGAACCAACCTTTCTCCCTCACCTGTTCTCCTCGCGCACATCAACAGCAAGGCCATCGAAATTTCGGCCGTCGCGTCAGTCAAAACGCCCGGTGTATTCGTCACTGCTATACCTAGCCTCGAAGCGTGTTCAATATCGATATGATTAAAACCTACTCCAAAGTTAGCGAGGAGTTTGGTTCGAACACCTCGTTCTTCAGCCAGCGCAAATACCTCTGCTGAAATTGAATCGGTAACCGTAGGGCACAAGATGTCACTCGAACAGAGAGCTGCCGCTAGAGCCTCTCGATGTAGAGATTTATCTTCATCATTGATTAATAATTCGCACTTATCTCCCATCGCCTTTTCCACTCGGGAGGGCCACTTTCTCGTTAGTTGGCAAATCGGTTTCTTATCTGTCACGGTTCTCAGGCCTTGGGTAATATTTTAAGACTCCACTTACGAATACTAATCTTTCTTGAGTCAGAATAAACTGTCTCCGAATTAATCTGGCAGACCGGATATGGACATCACTCCAGAGGAGAAAATTATGACAAAGGCCTACGATCACTTTATCGGTGGAGAAACGGTTACTGGCGCATCCGGTAACTACAGAGACATCTTCAATCCCTCTCTAGGAGATGTCAGTGGCACAGTTGTCTTGGCAAATTCCGAAGAAGTGGATTTGGCAGTCAAGAGCGCTCAAGAAGCCTTTCATGGCTGGTCTGCACTGAACCCACAAAGGCGCGCCCGTGTGATGTTTAACTTCAAACGTCTTATTGAAGAACACGCCGACGAGTTGGCTCTCATAATTTCCGAGGAACACGGCAAAGTTCTTGCCGATTCACACGGCGATATTCAGCGAGGCCTCGATGTAATCGAATTCGCATGCGGGATTCCCCACCTTACCAAAGGAGAGTATTCACAAGGCGCGGGCCCAGGGATAGACGTTTACAGTATGCGACAGCCGATTGGCGTTGCGGTCGGTATTACGCCGTTCAATTTTCCCGCAATGATACCGATGTGGATGTTTGGCGTGGCAATCGCCACTGGCTGTACTTTTATCCTTAAACCTTCAGAGAAAGATCCCGGTGTACCCTTGCGGCTGGCTGAGTTAATGATGGAAGCAGGAGCACCCGCCGGTGTATTGAACGTAGTCAACGGCGACAAAGCTGCCGTAGACGCGCTCATCAGACATGATGATGTGAAGGCCGTGAGTTTCGTTGGTTCGTCGGATATCGCGCACTATGTCTACCAGGAATGTGCAAAAACCGGCAAACGAGTCCAGGCCATGGGTGGAGCCAAGAATCACGGAATCATTTTACCCGACGCGGATATTGCCCAGGCGGTAAAAGATATCAGCGGCGCTGCTTACGGTTCAGCAGGAGAGCGATGCATGGCTTTATCAGCCGTAGTCGCGGTGGGGGAGAAAACCGGAGACCAGTTCGTTGAGGCAATGACAGATGAAATAAACCGCCTAAAAGTCGGCATATCAACCGATGAAGAAGCCGATTACGGCCCTCTGGTTACTAAGGAGCACAGGAAGAAAGTAGAAGACTATATCCAGATGGGGATCGACGAGGGGGCTGAACTTGTCGTGGACGGAAGAGGATTTAGCCTGCAAGGCTACGAGTCAGGTTTTTTTCTCGGACCATCGCTCTTCGATAAAGTAAAACCCGAAATGAAATCTTATGAGGATGAGATATTCGGTCCCGTTCTTCAGGTCCTCAGGACGGAGACATTTGAATCAGCTTTGGATTTACCATCACAACATCAATACGGTAACGGGGTTGCCATTTTTACCAGGAATGGGGGCGCTGCCCGGGAATTTGCACAACAGGTTGAGGTCGGCATGGTGGGAATTAACGTGCCTATTCCGGTCCCCGTCTCATACCATTCTTTCGGAGGCTGGAAACGCTCTGCCTTCGGTGATACAAACCAACATGGAATGGAGGGAGTTCGCTTTTATACGCGCACGAAGACGGTAACTCAGCGATGGCCTGAACAGATGACCGAGGGCTCTAGCTTCATAATGCCAACGATGGACTAGGTTTCAGGAGAGCCCGACGACAGGAAGAAGAGCCCCATGAATTGCCTTCGCGCTATCAGACCCAAGAAAGCAGACAACATTTGCTAATTCCTCAGGATCTACCCATTTACTGAAGTCCGCATCAGGCATGTCTGATCGATTGCGAGGTGTATCAATAATGCTGGGTAGCACAGCATTAACATTGACGCCTTTTTCTTTGACCTCCTCACTCAACGATTCCGTAAGCCTCATCACAACGGATTTTGATGAAAGATATGCTCCCATGTTCGCCATTCCCCGCATCGCGCCTTGTGCGCCGACATTTATCACACTGCCATAGCCTCGGTTCACCAGGATGGGAACTGCCGCTTCAAGGACCCTTCTAACTGTTTTGACATTGATGTCGAAAAGACTTTCCCAAAATTCATCTGTAGCCTCATGAACCGACGGTCCCATGTCGAACCCTCCAGCAATATTAGCCAACACATCAAAATCCCCGATTTTTTGGAAGCACTGCGCAACGCTCTCTCGGTCGAGCAAATCGCAAACTATGGTTTCTCCATAATCTTGATCTGAGATTGGGACCACATCTAACAATGTAACGCTCGCGCCATTCGCTGCTGCCACTCGTCCAACTGCACTTCCCAGAGCGCCTGCGCCACCCGTTACCACAATCTTCTTTTTCGCTAATAACATCAGAGGTTCTCGATTCGTTTCTGAACATATAGTATCAGCAGATTGAAGGGGGAAAAATTATGGTCGCAAAAATTCTATCGGGTCTGGTGGGTCTCATTATGCTTTCTACTACGGTTAGCTGGCTTTTTGATCCTGCGGGCGCAGCTGCAAGCCTAGGGATGAACACAATCCTAGACGGAATCGGCAGGAGCACATTAATTGGTGACTTCACTGCATTCTTTGCCGCAATAACCACGTTCATCGCGATCGGAATCTATAAAGAAGAGGGGAAATGGCTTTTCAGCGCTGCGATTATCCTTGGGCTTGCCGCCGTTTTTAGAAACGGAGCGTGGCTCATACATGGTGCCGACTACGCGACCACACCGATCATAGCTGAGGTTTTATTCACCATCATCCTGATTTATTCAGGAAGACAACTAAACAAAGCCGATTAAAAATACTAACCTTGGTTCTCTGGGACCTCGACACTTAACCCGTCGAGGTCTTCGTTTAATCTTATTTGGCAGGATAGCCTGCTATTAGTGCGGCGACCCCATGCATAGGTCAGCAGCTCGTCTTCCTCTGCCCGCAAAGGATTCAACCGATCAAACCATCCGTCGTCTACCCAACAATGACAGGTGCAGCACGTGCAGCCCCCACCGCATTGCGCAAGGATTCCTTGAACACCATTGTCGAGGGCAACATCCATTAACGTATCACCGAGCGAGCCTTCGAAAGTCTCGCTAGTGCCGTCTTGGTATCGGAAAGTGACTTTCATCTCCCAAGCATATTAATTCATTTGAAGGATTATTTGGAAAGTCGCATTGGCGATAAGGGCACGTTAAAATAAAGCGAAGGCTTAAGGAAACAGCATTGATAATAGGACTTACAGGCGGCATAGCGTCGGGAAAATCGACGATCGCAAAGAAAATGAGTGAAAGGGGTGCTTTTGTCTTGGACGCCGACAAACTGGGTCACCGCGTGTACGAGCCTGGCAGAAAGGCCTTTGAACAAGTTATTGAAGTCTTCGGTGAAGATATCGTTTCGGAAGCGGGAGAAATCGATAGAAAAGTCTTGGGCGGCAAAGTTTTCGGAAACCCAGCCGAATTAAAAAAACTCACTGACATAGTCTGGCCAGCCATTTCGGCGATGGCCTCAGAAGAAATAAACGGAAATCGCGCCGAGCATCCAGATCAACTAATCGTTGTAGAAGCGGCGGTGCTAATAGAAGCTAATTGGCAAGGTCTCTCTGACGAGATTTGGGTCACAATAGTTGATCCCGCGATCGCTATAGACAGGGCTTCCAAGAGGGATAATATCGAACCATCTGCAGTCCAAGCTCGCATTGATGCTCAAGTGTCGAATGAAGAGCGCGCAAATCACGCGGATGTCTTGATTGACAACTCAGGCAGTGAACAAGATCTATCCCAAGCTTTTGATCTCGAATGGGAAAAATTACAAGGACGCTTATCGTGATTATTGATCTTCATGCACACTCGGTAAAATCTGATGATGGCAGAGCAAAGGTTCAAAACTACTGCCAATGGATTCAGTCTAAAAACATTCCTATCGACGGATTCGTATTGACGGAACATAGACAATTTGACGACGAATCCGATTACTCGGATCTCGCCAAAAAATTCAATCTCACCATTCTAAAAGGTGCTGAGGTAGAAACCGAGTATGGTCATGTCCTTGTTTTCGGAGTGACTCCACCGCTCAAAAGGGAGTTCGACTTCAGCAATATTCACCTGCCATTGTCCGACGTGATCGAGGCGTGTGATAAGCATGAGGCAATCGCGATCCCTTGCCATCCAGGTCGCAAGCGGGTTGGGATGGCTGCTCATCTCGAAGAGTTTGGAACACCAGAAGGCGTTACGGTTGTTGAGGTTTACAACGGTGGTAGTCGCGAAGACGAGGATCAAATAGCCCAAAACATGGCGGATGAATTAGGCTACTTGGGCACTGGTGGGAGCGATGCGCATATCGTCAGTCAAATCGGCAAATGCGCAACCGTTTTTGAGGAGCCTATTCACTCTGAAACAGATTTAGTGTCTGCGCTCCGTTCGGGAAAATTTACCGCAAAAAAATTGGTATCAAACTAGTCGATCGGTCGAACGAGAGGAATAGCCAACTCCTCGTGCTCCTCCCAGTCGATCTTCACTCTTTGACCTATCTGAACGTCCTCTAGCGGGTTCTCTATTCCTACGACGTTAGTTAAAAAGCGCGGGCCCTCATCCAAATCGACGTACGCGACTACGTAGGGTGCTTTTGTCTTAAAGAATGGGTGGTAACTTAATCGAACCACACTAAAGGAGTAAATCGCTCCCTCTCCTTTTGAAACCCTAGTAGTAAGCTCACCATTGACACTACCGGTGGAGTGACTCCGCGGATGCCAGATTACCTCTCCAGTTTTTTCACACTGCTGATAAATGAATTTCTTATCTTTTGTCGCAGTCCAAAAAGCGCCGGTATCTTGTTCGTTCACCCTGGGCAGCGGCCGCGTAATAGTTTTTTCATCGCTCATCATTAATCCCTCGCCAAAATAATCGTTGCCGCAGAATGCCGCGCACCCAACATCCCGCCATTGCCATGAGCCACAGCAAGTCTGGCATCTTCTACCTGAGAATGGGACTCACCGCGCATCTGCCGAGCAGCCTCAATCAATAGAAAAATTCCTCGCATCCCCGGGTGATTAGACGAAAGCCCTCCACCATCAGTGTTAATGGCTGGGCCATCGCTCGGGCGATCAAATCTGAGTTTGCCTCCAGACACCCAAGGGCCGCCCTCACCCTTACCGCAAAAACCCAAGTCCTCTAAGAGCGTCAGCACAGTGATACTGAAAGAGTCGTAAATCATCGCGACGTCAATCTCGATTGGTTTAACACCAGCCTCTCCAAACGCGATAGGCGCGGACTGGGCTCCTGCAGAGACCGTTATGTCGCCGCCATTCTCCGGGTACTTGATTGATTCTCCAGAACCTAATATCCAGACAGGTTTTTTAGAACAGGAGGCAGCAATTTCGGCTGAAGCAATAACTATGGCTCCACCACCGTCGGAAATCATGCAACAGTCAAGCAAGTGCAATGGGTCAGCGATCATTCTGGACGAAATAACATCCTCGACCGTCGTCTCTCTGATATTCATGAATTCGAGATCCTCCATAGCCTTCACAGCCTCTGGATTTCTCATCGCATGGAACCTTGTCGCTACAGATATCTCAGCCAACTGCTCACTAGTTGTCCCGAATTCGTGCATATGTCGCTGCGCTACCATCGCGTAATTAGCTACTAATGTTTGTCCTGCAAAAGTTTCCATATTATCGCCAGGTGACACGCCCCCTCCTCGCCCTCCAGCACCAATGGCGAGTGCGTTACTGTGTGCAGTAGAACCGTAGGTCAAAAGAGCTACATTTGCCTTGCCTGATCGGATATCTCTCAGTGCGTGAGCCGCGTGGAATTCGTACGAGCTACCGCCCACGCTTGTGGTGTCCATGACCGTTGGCTTGATTCCGAAATATTCAGAAATCATTAACCCACTCATTGGACCACTTTCGGAAGCATCGTAGATAGCATCGACATCTTTCCAATCCAAGCCCGCATCTGCCAACGCCTTTGCCGCACAGGCAGCTTTAATCTGCAGAGGGTTGACCGCCCCTTCTACATCCCTTGAAGGGTATTCGTAGACTCCGACTATCGCTGCATCCCTACTTTGAGCACTCATGTTAATTCCCTTTTATTTCTCTTCGGTTAAATCTCTGTTGATGAGCTTGAAGTGGCCACGTTGTCTCATCTTTTCGCCGAGACTGGGCTCATAGGCTTCTTCTGGAGCCTCTCGCACGATCTCATCTAAAACATAAGCATCATCACCAACTAATATCCTCCAGCGCTCTTCTCTTACACCGTCCAGAATGATCTTTGCGGCTTGGGAAGCAGAAGTTGGCGCCTTATCCCTAAAGTCTTCCTGCACTTGGAGGACCATCTTTCTGATATCGTCATCTGGCAAGTTATCGACTGGCATGCCAGCCTCACTATACCGACCTCTCATAAAGGCGACCTCCTCGGCTGACATATCCATAGCGCCACCTTTTCCATGTACTTGGGAAGTGTTCAGCGCTATCGATGTACCGATGTGACCGGGCATGACAACCGAACATTTAATGTGAGGCGCGTTCACCCTCAAATCTGTGATCAGCGCCTCGGTAAAGCCCTTTACGGCAAACTTGGCTGCTGAATAAGCCGTGTGAGACACACCGGGGCCCACACTCGCCCAAAAACCATTCACGGAACTTGTGTTGACAATATAGCCCTCATCACTAGCTACAAGCATCGGCATAAAAGCATCGCAACAATAGAAAACGCCATAAAAACAAACATCAAAACATCGATCCCATTCTGTGCGAACCATGTTCACGAAAGCACCACCACCAGCGATTCCTGCATTGTTGAAGAGGATGTGGATGTGATTGGTGCCAAATTCTTTTGCGACATGTCTCTGGAACTCATGAACAGCTTGCTCATCCGAGACATCACAAAGGAACGAGAGCACACGCCCGTCTCCTTTTTTCTGCGCAAGAGCTTTTGTCTCCTGCATGTTGTCGTCAGATACATCACACATAGCAACATCAGCTCCCTCCTCAATCAGCTGACAGACCAGTTCTCGACCCATACCGGTCCCACCACCTGTTACTACCGCTATCTTCCCACTAAATTCTTTCAACCCCCCTCCCAAGGCCTGCGCGGCCGCCTATGAACTAAACTGACTCAAGTTTCTGCAAATACGTTCCAACTTGCTCCGGACTCAAGTGCTCTTTGCGCCCCAGACCTAACAAAGCCGTCTTCGCAATCGAGTATGAATCGACCTCAAAATGTTTCCTTAGAGTCGGTCTTGACTCCGAGAGACCATAACCATCTGTACCCAAAACCTCAAACCCTTGCGGCATCCAGGCAGCTATACCTTGCGGTAGCGAGGCCATATAGTCAGTAGCAGCTACGAATATCCCATTTTCATTCTTAAACAATTGTTTAATGTAGGGCTCCGCATTTACGCTAACCCCTCGGCGATTATTCGCCTCGATTGACAGTGCTTCCCTCTGAAGTTCTACATAGCTCGTTATGCTCCAGATATCGGTGGGGATACCCATCTTTTCGAGAAGGTCCCTTGCCAATAGGACCTGATTCATTATGCTTCCACTTCCCAAAAGGTGTACCGTGAAGTCCTTGCTTTTCTTTTTTCCTCGGTAGAACAGGTAACCACCCTTAATAATACCTTCCTCAATCTCTGACTCTTTTTGGCCTGTTTGCTTAGCTGTATCCGAGAAACCTGGCATCTGGTAAGCCTCGTTATATATCGTCAGGTAATAGAACAGATCTTCTTTCTGTTCATACATGCGATACATTCCATCACGAACAATAACTGCTAGCTCGTATCCAAACGAGGGGTCATAACTCTTCAGATTAGGAACCGTACTAGCCAGAATGTGAGAGTGACCATCTTGGTGCTGCAGCCCTTCCCCATTCAGCGTCGTCCTGCCCGCTGTTCCGCCCAGCAGGAAACCTTTGCACATCATGTCCCCACAACTCCAAATCATATCTCCCACGCGTTGCATACCGAACATTGAGTAAAAAAAATAAAAGGGGATCATGGGCAGGCCATGAACTGAGTAAGCGCTGCCGGCCGCCATAAAGGAAGCAATCGCGCCGACCTCCGTAATTCCTTCCTGTAATATTTGGCCATCTTCTGCCTCTCTATAAGGCATCAAAGAATCCCTATCCAATGATTGGTATAACTGGCCCTGCGGCGAATATATCCCGGCCGCCTGAAATAAGCCCTCCATCCCAAAGGTCCGTGCTTCATCAGGAACAATTGGCACTATGTATCGCTGAACCTCTGTTAATTTCAGGAGACTAGCCAACAGACGGACCATGATACCTGTTGTGGACATTTCTCGTTCATTGCTTGAATCCAAGAAATTACCGAATCTTTCCAACTCAGGAACGATCAAACTGGGACAAGATAGGGTTCTATTCGGGATATACCCACCCAACTTTTGCCGCTTCTCTTTAAGATAGATGAGTTCCGGCGCATCATCGGACGGCCGATAGAATTCAGCAGCTTCTGCGCTTTCCTGATCGAGCGGAATCCCTAACTCGGCAGCAATCTGAGTTCTCTCATCTCTAGGGATATTTTTGTACTGATGCGCCGTGTTTTTCCCCTGCGCACCCATGCCATCCCCTTTAACGGTTTTGATCAAGATGACGGTTGGTTTACCGACAGTTTCTTTCGCTTTTTCAAAGGCGGCATAGATTTTCTTTTGATCTTGGCCCCCTCTTTTTATTGCTTTAACTTCTTCATCAGAAAGAGAATTCATCAATTTTTCTAGAGCCGGATTTCCCTCTACCCAGTGTTCTCTTTGTAAGTCGCCAGGCAGCATGGAGTACGACTGATAATCTCCATCTAGGCACTCCTCCATCCTACGCTTTAATTCGCCTTCGTTATCACGGGCCAACAATTCATCCCATCCGCTTCCCCATATAACCTTCAATACATTCCAGTCTGCCCCTCGAAACGCTCGCTCAAGCTCCTGAATGATTTTACCGTTACCACGCACAGGTCCATCCAAACGCTGCAAATTGCAGTTGATAACCAGGATTAAATTGTCGAGTTGTTCTCGGGATGCAAGACTAATCGTACCCAGCACTTCAGGTTCATCAGATTCGCCATCACCGATAAAGCACCAAACCTTCCCAGTCGCTGCAGGTTTAAGACCATGATTCTCTAGATATTTTGCAAATCTTGCCTGATAAATTGCCGCGGGAGTGGATAGTCCCATCGAAGCATTCGGCACCTCCCAGAAATCAGGCATACTTCGAGGATGAGGGTATGAAGATAATCCTCCTCCGTCTCCAAGCTCTTGTCGATAGTTTGCCAACTGTTCTTTCGTCAACCTGCCTTCTAAAAATGCCCTTGCGTAGATGCCTGGAGCCGCATGCGGTTGAGGTAAGAACATATCCGCAGATCCGCGATCATTATCCGGTCCCGCGCCTTGAAAAAAATGATTAAACCCGACTTCCAGCATTGTTGCACAAGACGCATAGGTCGCTATATGTCCGCCAACACCGATACCTTTATCTTGCGCCTGCAGAACCATGGCAATCGCGTTCCAACGATTGATCTTTTCAACCCTCTCTTCCAGTTCAATATTACCGGGATAAGGAGATTGATCTCCAGGCGGGATGGTATTCACATAAGGTGTGTTTAGGGTCGCCTCGTCTAATCCTATATTTTTCGCAAGTGCATAATTTTGCAAATGGCGAAGAATCTCTTTAGCCCCTCCGGGCCCGAACTCTCTATAGATCGCGTCTAGAGACTCAGTCCATTCTTCTTTGTCTTCACTCAGATCTGCACCAGAGTTCTCGCTAAAACTTTGAGGATCTGCTTTTTCCATATCTTCGGCTATCTAGATTACAGCCCGAATTCTTGCTGCGTGATCTTCGAGAACTGCGAAATCTGCCATCTCACGCGCGTGCATGCTCGCATCTAAGCCATCCTTACGAGGAAGCACATGAAAATGAAGATGAAAAACAGTTTGACCCGCCGCTTGACCATTTAATTGAGCAATCATAATTCCAGGACTATCGAATGCCTCTTTCACAGCGTCAGCTACTTTCTGAACATTAACGATCGTTCGAGCTAATATTCCTGGGTCTGCCTGATGTAAACTCTCGGTCGCATCTTTCGGAATAACTAGAGTATGGCCGTCGACTTGCGGCATGACATCCATAAACGCCAGTGAGAACTCGTCTTCATATACTTTGAAAGCTGAAGCCTCCCCTCTCAAGATCTTTGCAAATATATTTTGGTCGTCATATGCCATGAACTTTAGACCTCCGAGTTGGGTAACTGTTTCATTGCTTATACTGCTAGAAAATATGCATAAGGTCCAAGATATACGCTAGGAATGGAATCTATCTAGTATCTCTCTGGTGTGTTGTCCAAGGTAAGGCACCTCCTGATCTCTTTGGTCGGTGCCAACAGATCCAGGCACCCTAGGCAGGTCAACAACATCTTCTCCAATTAGTACTTGTGCCAAATGAAGATCCGGATGATCTCGCAATCCAGATAAGTCATTAACAGGCGCGAAGGCTATGTCGGCCTCATCAAGGGCTCGACTAATTTCGACAAAGGAGAGCACTTTAAATTTGTCTTGAATCTTATGATCCAACGCATCTCGATTACTCACCCTCAATTCGTTCGACATAAACCGGGCATCCTCACCAAGTTCTGGCATGTCGAGTACAACCGTGGCCAACTTCTGCCATTCTCGTTCGTTCTGAACTCCAATCAAAAATTTCTTTGAATCTTTGCAGTGAAATACACCGTACGGTGCGATCCCAGGATGCGCCAGGCCAATTCGCTTCGGAGCAGCCCCACCGTATCTATCCAGCAAATAAGGAACGGTAAGTAATTCAGCAATTGAGTCAAAAAGAGATATATCTAGTTTTTCGCCGAATCCCGAGGAAAACCTTCTTATCACCGCTTCCAAAATCCCCTGATAAGCAAACATACCCGACGCAATATCCACAACCGATACACCTACGCGTCCTGGCTCCTCCGGACTCCCAGTAATCGATGCCAAACCAGACTCTGCTTGGATCAGCAGGTCGTAAGCCTTCCGGGAGAATCCTGGTCCATCTGGCGCGAACCCGGAGATCGAGCAGGATATCAATCGTGGATTCGTCCTATGCCAGTCGTCTAAGTCAAAACCCAACTTCGCGAGAGCGCCAGGTTTAAGGTTTTGAACAAGGATATCAGTAGAGTCAACCAGGGACTCAAGGCTCGCCTTGCCTTTCTCGTCTTCCAAGTTGCGGACGAACGTTCTAGAGGTTCTGAAGCGTGAGGGTTTTATACGTGATTACAGTTGGGCGGAGATTCGCAGCGGTCTCAGTGAACTTACCATCGAACTCAAGTATCACGACGGTGAGCCGGTAATTCGCGAAATCAAACGCATTTCGACCCCCGGTCGTCGCGTGTATTCGAAGATCAAGGATTTGCCGCGCGTTTATAACGGTCTCGGTATTTCCATCCTCTCGACGCCGCGTGGTGTCCTGTCAGATGCAGAGGCGCGCGACCAGAACGTCGGCGGTGAAGTCCTCTGCCGGGTATTCTAGGAGAAAGCAGATGTCGCGCGTAGGGCAGAGCCCGATTGAAATTCCAGACGGCGTTGAGATCACCATCTCTGAAGGTGTCCTGACGGCCAAAGGCAAACTTGGCACGCAGATGGTTGATTTGCTGCCAGTCGTCCAGGTGAGTGTTAATGACGGTAGTGTCGTTGTAATGCCGTTGAATAAAGGAAAGCGCGCGCGGACCATGTGGGGTACGACGCGTAGTCTGGTGAACAATGCCGTGG
>CAJXCK010000053.1 GCA_913051785.1 uncultured Gammaproteobacteria bacterium | reverse complement strand
CAAGTTTCTCTGCCGCTAATCTCCGTATCCCTTCACGATTCATTGTTAGATTGGTGGCCTTAGCGCTTGGCACCACATTGAAGCCATCGCTCTCTAGAGAGAGAAGCTCGCTAGTTGCAATGGCCTCAATCTCTGGAATAACGAGATCGGGCTCCTCTGTCTCCACGATGGCTCTGATCGCCGCTGGATCAAGCATGTTGACTACGTGGGCCCTGTGCGCGACGTGCATGGCGGGGGCGTTTGCATATCTGTCTACAGCAATGACTTCGACGCCAAGCCGTTGTAGTTCTATCGCAACTTCTTTACCCAGTTCTCCGCTGCCTAGAAGCAACGCTTTTGTGGCTGATGAGGAAAGTGCGGTACCAAGTTGCTTAAATGCTTTTCGTGCCATGCCATCATGCTATCACGGTGGCACGAGGTGTTGACTCAAGTTATTGCAGTGATCCAATCCCGTCGATTAGCAGACGTGCGTATAAACGGGGTTCAGGGGTAAAGACAAAATGCGGTCAAAGGTTCTTCTTATATGTTTCATTGTTCCCACCTAGCAAACGAAAAAGGGCGGGAGTGGTAGAAATTTCCGAATAACGCTCATGACTGTTCCTTCAAAAGGAAAAGAGGTTGAGGCTTGGAGTGTGAAATTACAGTGTGTTGAAAGTTGAAAACGGATCGATTTCGCTGTTGGATCTTAACAATTGTTGGACACAAGACTGCGCCTCGCATCAATGCCCTTTATAGAATCTACGTTCACAGTCCTTGCCGATCCAAGGTGGCGCTTTAACGGGATAGGAATCGTAGCCGAACATTATGCTCGGCTACGATTGGGTTACTCGCTGATTGTGGCGCTCACCCTATCTACGGCGCTGAGATAATCTTCAATGAACTCTCTGACTACTGTTCGCGTGTCCTGAATAGAATCAATTAGACCGACGCCCTGACCGACGAACGAGGTCGCTAATTGACGTGCCCCCTGGTGACCGCCTTCAGCCAACTTGGTAACTTTCGCAAGCGGTGCCTCGCTCACGAGCGATTGAAGTGGCATGGGCAATGGCTCTGGTCCCTCACCAGATTCCCAGGCATCGGTCCAAGGCGATCTTAGTTGTCTCGAATACTTGCCTGTTCGAGCCTTTGATCTCACCGTTTGCCTTGAATTTGCTTGCACGTATTTCTCTTTAATGACTTGAGATGTCTCGGCCTCCGAAGTAGCTAACCACATGGAGCCAGTCCATGCCCCGTGTGCGCCCATGGCCATGGCGGCGGCCATTTGCCGGCCTTTGATGATACCACCCGCTGCCAAAACCGGGACGTTGGAGTCCGCTACCGCTTGGCAAACCTCTGGCACTAAAACCATGGTGGAGACTTCTCCGCAGTGGCCGCCGGCTTCCGTACCTGAGACAATCAATACATCAACGCCTGCTTCAACTTGCTTGACTGCATGTTCTTTAGCGCCGACCAAGGCCCCAACAACAACGCCTCGCTCTTTGCCCATTTCTAACATGTACCTGGGAGGTACTCCCAATGCGTTGACGATTAGTTTTATTGGGTGTGAGAAAGCAACATCGATAATGTTCGCCGCTTTACCAGAGGTTAGGAATCCACCTGCAGAGCCGGTTTGCTTTGCGTAGACATCAGCGGTATCAATGTTGTGTTGGGCTAGGATCCCGGTTGCAAAATTTCTATGTTCTTCTGGGACCATATCCAGTATTTCTTCCGGAGAATTGTTGTCGTCTGTCACGGCCATACTCGTAGGAGCGATTAAATCTACTCCATAAGGCATGCCGTCGATGTGCTCATCGATCCAATTTAACTCGATTTCAAGTGTCTCAGCATCATAGCCCGCGGCACCTAAGACTCCGAACCCGCCTGCCTTGCTCACTTGAACGACAACGTCGCGACAGTGAGTGAACGCTACAAGTGGAAACTCCACTCCCAAAAGATCACATATAGGTGATTTCATCTTTCCCTCCATTACCGATATCTTCTGATACCGCCCGTATCCATACTAGTCATGCTTTGGAACATCCGGTTTTCCCAGATCACTGCTCTAAAGCGGCCAAATGTGCGCTAACAGAGGTTTACCAGACTTGGTATAGGAAAGAAAGTTTAGGATTTTCGTGATTGGCATCGAAATCGCAACGCGATAATAAAAACCCTCCACGGGCGATGCGATGAGAAATAATCGAGCATTGAAAATCTGGACTATTTTGTAAAGGTCCGCGCTTTGGGAGCAACTGATTCTGTGCAAAAGATCACCCTTGCTGAAGCTCAACGCTTCGCGATTTGGTATAAGATGTCGTGGGGATTAATTGGATGAAGATATGTTTGAAGGCAAATATGTCATGTGGGGTGCGGAACACAGTATGTTCTCACGGAAGCTTCAGGCCATGCTTAACTACGTGGGCGTAGACTTCGATTTCTGTTTGAAATCTGAAGAAAAAGGAGCGGAGATTGAAGCGAGGGTTGGCACTCACTTTATTCCCGCATTACAGACTCCTGAGGGTTGGTTCATCCATGATTCTACTCCTATAGGACTTTTACTTAATGCGAAGTATTCGGATCGGCCGATTATCCCCTCTTCCCCAGTTCAAAAAATCGCATCTCATTTACTAGAGGATTGGGCAGATGAGTGGTTCGGTCGATACGCGATCTGCAGTCGTTGGTGCTACCCCGATAATGTGGCTGCGATTGCTGATGCGTTTTATGCCACTCGCATCGGCAAGTTTGCCGATGAAGCCTTGACAGAAGAGGAGAGTCTTCAGGCATCTGAAATGATTAACATGGTTCGAGATCAGTTTGGTTTGAGGGCCTGTGCGAATAGGGGTTGTGGTGCTGATCAGGCCGAGGCAGTGAAAGCTGATTTTCAAGTGTTGATGGCCGCGGCACAGGAACACTTTGCCTCCCATACGTTTTTGCTAGGAGACAGGGCGTGTCTTGGCGATTTTTCCTTTGTAGGATTATTTAAGGCGCATATTGAACCCGACCCTGAGCCGAGAGGCTGGATAGAGGAATGCGCTCCTAAGATGCTCGGTTTCATGAACAACAATTTTATGGCTTCATCGGGGAGCGAAAATTATCTTGCTGATGATGCCCTTCCCGATTCGCTAGAGCCGCTTTTTGTCCACATGAGGGATTCATACCACAAGTTTTTGATCGTTTCTAAAAAAGCCCTGGATGCGGGAGATAAATGGTGCGAGGTGGACTTAGGAGAGGGGCCAGTAGCCATGAGATCATTAAAGTATAGTGAGATTTCAAGGTTACATATCAAGCGTGAGATCGAAAGTCTGTCGGCTGGCGACAGGGCTTTGGTTGATAAATCATTGGGTTCGCTAGGCGTTTTAGATGCTTATCTAATATAGGAAATTGGATTAACGGGTAATAAGGGGAGAAAACGATGCGAATAATTTTAGCGGCGATGCTTTGCTGTCTCACTTTGGTAGCGCAAGCGAAAGAGCGAGTAATAACAAAAGAGCAACTTATTGATAAGGTTGAGGGCTTCTGGATGGGACAGATGCTTGGAAATTACATTGGATTCCCTTTTGAAAATCTGTACATAGACGAAGCGATTCCGCTGCTCGTTGATAAGGTGTTTACGGCAGACTACGATGGTTCTCCTGAATTAATGATCAACAGAACTGATCATAGGGGTCATATACCTTTTGTTACTGCGACGGTGAGAGGAGCGTTTAGTGATGACGATACCGATATCGAGTTCGTCACACTTCATGCAGTGGAGAGGTATGGTCTGGATATCACCTATCCAGAGATCACGGAAGCTTGGATGACTCATATAAATGACTTCATTTGGGTGGCAAATAGGGAAGCACGAAACCTAATGGACAAGGGTTTTGTTGCACCGGATACCGGTAGAAAAGAAAACAACAAACACTGGTTTCAGATAGACCCTCAGCTGGTGAATGAGATCTGGAGTGCGTTCTATCCTGGGATGGTAGAGCAGGCGACGGAAAGAGCACTGTGGGGTGCAAGAATTACCAACGATGATTGGGGAACGCATCCAACAATTGCCTATGGCGCGATGATCAGTGCGGCGTTTTTCGAAAGCGATGTGAACAAACTGATGAAAATTGCTGTCAAATCGGTCCCAAGAAAAGGCCCGTTTGCCGAAGGGATGCGAGATGTTATCCGATGGCACAAGAAGCACGACGATTGGCGCACCACGAGACAACTGATCCACGATAAATATTATGCTTACAAGCGTGGCAGCGTTGAGGCGCCGGTGAGCGTCGTCTCATCGTTAGTTAATGGTCTAACGGGCATGATGGCTATCCTTTATGGGGAAGGTGATTATTTAAAGACTGTGGGCATAGCAACTTCAGCTGGATACGATTGCGACAATCAAGCGGCGACGACGGGCGGCCTGATAGGGGTGATGCGTGGTATGTCGGGAATTGGTGAGGAAGCAGTCGAGCTCATGACGACAATGCCGAAATGGTATGACTGGGACGAGCCGTTTAATGACATGTACGTGAACATGACCCGCGATGAAATAGCGCTTCGAACACCCATTTCGGAAATAGTGCAAAGAACTGTGGCGGTGGCAGAAGAGGCGATACGCTCAAACGGTGGAAGAATGGAAATGAAAGACGGAGAGATTGTTTACGTGATCGCCTCTGATATCCCCTGATGACATTCGATTTCAGAGCTGAGCGCTTTCGAATGTTTCCGAATCTTTGTTGATGCGAGATAAAGATTGTCAGGTAGTGATCTCGGGAGCCGGTCCGGCTGGTGCCATCCTTGGGTTGTTACTTGCCCGTGCCGGGATTGAAACAAAACTGATTGAGCGGCACGAAGATTTTTCCCGAGAGTTTCGAGGGGAATTGGTATGGCCAAGCGGTCTCGAACCGCTTAAACAGATTGGTATCTGGGAAGATTTTGAGAAGGTTGGCCAGGTTCGTATCGATCGAGTGAATATGTTTATAAACGAAAAGCCTTTTGTTTCACCACAAATGGATTCTTCAGCCATAGGAGAGTTTCGGCCTAGATGGATATCGCAACCACATTTTTTGGAAATGTTGGTTGAAAAGGCATCCGCTTATCCGAACTTTGAATTGCTTCGCAATACCCGAGTGCGGAATCTGGTAAGAGAAAATGATTCTGTAAGCGGTGTAGTGACAGACACCCGAGGAGAAGTCAGTGCTGATCTGGTGGTCGGGGCTGATGGAAGGTCTTCTATTGTACGCGCCCGATCAGGGTTGTCGGCCAGAGCGGATAAACTGCCCATGGATATTATTTGGATAAAGGTTCCTGCAGACCGCGTAGAAATAAGCAATACGATGCGGATGTATGTTGGTCGAGGTAGGCTGGTGATCATGGCTCCGACTTTTGATGGTTTTGTTCAGCTCGGATTTATAATAAGAAAAGGAAGTTTTAAGGAATTACGCCAATTAGGCACCAAAGGCCTGATCCAAGAGATTGCAAAATATGTAGATGCATCGACTGGGGAGGCTTTGAGAGCGACTGATACTGATGGGGTAAGACCTTTTTTATTGAGCACGGTTGCTGATCGAGTGGATTCTTGGTGTCTTCCCGGACTTTTACTGATCGGCGATGCGGCTCATACAATGTCGCCAGTAGGGGGACAGGGTGTAAATATCGCTATTCGAGACGCCGTCGTCTCAGGAAATTGCCTGATTCCCGCGCTAAAAGCGCCGAATGCTCATGACGCCCTATTCACCGCGGCAAAGGCGATCGAGACGCAGAGGCTAGAAGAGGTAAAGTTTATACAAGCCCAGCAGGCGAAGGCCCCAAGGTTTCTTCTGAACCAGTCTTTGTGGATGAGACCCATCTTCTCTTTAGCTCAGAAACTCGGTCGAGGGGCCAAGTTTGATGCAGACTCTGACCCGAATATGAAGACCATGATGTTTGGGGTGTCTCCAGTCAGATGGGTGGCGGAATATTGAGCTAGCGATAGCGATGCTGCATGGGGTCGGGAAAGAAACGAGCGGTCGGGAGAAACAATGACAAAAAGTAATTTAGTGCTAGTGCGACACGGGCAGAGTGAGTGGAATGAGAAAAACTTGTTCACCGGATGGAAGGATCCGGAGCTTACACAAAAAGGTTACAACGAAGCTCAAACTGCTGGTAGAGAACTACTCGATCAGGGATGCGTATTCGACGTCATGTATACCTCTGCTTTGCGCCGAGCGCAGGAGACAGGAAGGATTATTCTCGAAGAAATGGGACTTACGGACATAGTCACAGTCAGAGACCAGCGGTTGAATGAACGGGATTATGGGGATTTATCAGGTTTGAACAAAGATGATGCGCGTGAAAGATGGGGTGAAGATCAGGTTCATATTTGGAGGAGGTCCTACGATACACCGCCCCCTGGAGGAGAAAGCCTCAAGGACACTGCGAACAGGGTGCTTCCCTATTTTGAGGAAACTATCTTGCCAAGTCTTGTGGCGGGGAAGAATATTCTCGTCGCGGCTCACGGCAACTCACTACGAGCATTGATCATGAAAATTGAATCAATATCACCTTTGGAGATTGTGAAACTAGAGATTGATACTGGGAAGCCTATTTATTTTGCATGCGAGGACGGAAGGGTTATTCGCGACTAATTTGTAATTCGCCTTCGGTTTAAAGCACCCCATAGGCGCGTTGCTATGTTAAGCCCTAGAAAAGGGCGCGCGAAACGATATACACGTCCAGGTATTATCGAGGCTTTCTTCGCTAAGGAGGCTCTTTCAGTCTCTCTTACAGCCTGTTCTGCCGTGATCCACATCCAAGAGGGGATTTGACGCTCAAGGTGATCGAGCCCAGCCCGCTTGTGGGCCCCAGTCCGAACATAGCCAGGTAAGCTTACTGTAACATCGATGTTGTCTTTCTTAAGTTCCTCATGAATAGAACGTCCGTAGGCAAAGATTCCCGCTTTGGCGCTCGAATAGATCGAGGATTTTGGCATTGGGGTTAGAGCTCCAATGCTCGAAACAATGACAATTCTACCGGACCGTCTTTCCCTCATCTCCGGAAGGTACGACTCAATAAGGTCTATGACGCCTCCACAGAGTAGGTAATAAAGGTCGGCTTTTTTATCGATATCGAAAGATCCGGCCCTACCATGCAAGGTTACTCCAGCATTCGCGACTATCAGATCGGGAGCTGGGACTTCTTTAGAGATTTCCAGCACGGCATTGGGATTCCTGAGGTCTTTGGATAAGAATTGGGTGTGTTCCTTGTCGAACAAGTGTTGTTGATCAAGCAAGCGAGTTTTGTCTAGAGATAGCAAGCTGAGCCTGAAGTTTTTATTGGCGAGCTCAAGCGCGTAGGCTAAGCCAATGCCAGATGAGGCGCCAGTAATCAGAGCTGTTTTTTGAATCTTAGTGGTCAATGTGTCTGCTGAATTTATATCGAGATAAGGGGACGCTGAATCTTACAGCCAAGCTATTATTTCTTGGTAAGCTGACTTGTCTTGGACTAGGAACATATGTCCTCCTTCGTAGAATCTCAATTCGCTCTGCGGAATCATCTCATTCATTGCGACGAGGTTTTTTGGTGGTGCGATTCCGTCATATTTTCCTCCGACAATAAGTGTCTCGCATTCAATGTTGGCGAGCCTTTTGTATGTGTCGTGATTCTTTCTCGCTAACAACTGCTTCATTGCTCCAAGCTCATCCCGATCGCTGCGTCTTGCCCCGAGAGATCGTTGCACATAACTCTCCCATTTCTCGGGATTCTCTTTTTGCCACTGCTCATTAAGCCGAACGTCTGAAAGGGTTAAATGTTTCTCCGCGCGCTCGCGAGGACTTAAGCGCTCAAGCTCGTGAAGTGGGTATGATGATCCAGCTTTTCCACCAGCCGAAGTGCATGCCAGGATCAGTTTTTCGACTCTGTCAGGATTCCGAATAGCAAACTCCTGGGCTACCATGCCACCGAATGAGACGCCCATTACCTTAAGTCGTTGAATGTCGAGGTGATCGATTAAGGTTAGAACGTCATTAGCGTATTGTCGCATCGAATAGTCGCCGTCGGGCTTTGAAGTCCTTCCCAACCCTCTTTGGTCCAAAGAAACGACCTTGAAAACACTCGCTAGAGGCGAATCGAATTGGTTGGGTTTGTTCCTCAAATCTGCACCTGTGCCGCTGATGAAGAGCAAAGGTGGACTGGAATGGACAGCTTCTCCACCTATCTCAAAATAAATTTCTATTTCACCATTATGAAAAAAAGGCATTTTTTCTCATTTACCTTGGAGAAAACTGTTCCGCACCTTTTCGATAAGTGAAAAAGTTGGTCTCGGGATTCCTATTAACCAGCGGGCGCCTGTACATCTGATGACTGAGCGCACGTACCTCATGTTCTAGTTCGAAAAGCAGCTCGTTGGTATCAGGCTCAACGATTTTTTGAAAACGATATTGATATTGATCTGACTCCTCGGATATCAATGCTCTTTCCTTCAACCAAGCATGGGGTCCTGAAAAATCGGATACGTAGATCGCGATATGATGCCCATCATAAGGAGCGAGTTCTTTGTTTGTTTCGGTAAAAATCACCTCTTGGTTGTGCCCCATCGAAACGCGTGCCCGCTGCGACTCAATTTTCGTCGAGCAACCGATGATTTTTTCGTAAAACTTGGCAATCCCGGCGCTAGTATCCATGGGAACGTCAAATTCTAGGTAGGGCATCCCGATGTCCATTTTTGAAAATGCACCAGGGCTGAAGGCGCGGATTCGGTTTCCGAAAGGACAAACAAGTTCCGTGAAATCATCCTTCCTCGTGTATTCAAAACAGGTCCCTGATAGCCCTTTGGCGGCGAACTTCAATCTCTTATCTAAAGCCTCCAGGTCTTGAACGATAACGCCAATTTCGCCTCTAAGGACCTGAGCTGAGCTAGTTGGCAGATGAAACTGCTGGTCTCCTAAGTTGACCCACATATTCAAATTACCGAAGTCGATATAAGGGTCGCGGGTAAATCCCAATCCCGTGACATAGAAAATTGCCGCCAAAGATTGGTCGGGAACCGTGACGTTCACGTGTTCGAGAAGTTGAACGTTTCCCACATCCTCTTTTTGCCTGTCAAAGTTCATCGTTAGTGTTCGCTCTCATTGTCGAAAAATAACTATACAATTAAATTGGGGGGGCTCTAAGCTGCTTTTAGTGCGTCATGGATCTGACTATGAGCTTAATATTGTAAAGGGTGCAGCTTGGTGAGTTGTCTTTCCCGAGTAAACCTCAATGTAGGAGAGATTGATTTTGGTCAGAGAGATCGAGCACTTGTTACCCGAAATATCGCAGCGGGCAAAAGAAATACAGAGAACAAGAGCAATCCCCGGGGACCTGGTTGACAAATTGAAGCGGGCGGGTGCTTTTCGCGCGTTAATACCACGGGATTTTGATGGAGTTGGACTAGATTTCGAGTCCTATGCAACATTAATCCAACGAATAGCGACGATTGATGCCAGCGTGGCTTGGTGTATCAATCAGGCCTCAGTTATTGGTTTAACATCTCTATGGCTCCCCGAGAGAAGTATTCGTCATATTTGGGGCCAGCCTGATACTAGTGTTTCTAATGGTCCTCCGCTCGATTCTCAAATAATAGCTCACGGGGAAAACTATCTGTTAAGTGGTCACTGGGGATTTTCTAGCGGATGTCAGCATGCAACTTGGATGGCTGGCCTGGCAAAGCACGAGTCCGGAGGATACAGGTTGGCCTATTTTCGGCCCGATGATGTTGAGTTTGTTGATAATTGGGAAGTTGCGGGCCTTCGAGGTACAGGTAGTTTCGAATTTAAAGTCAAAAATTTAGCTGTTCCCCAGGATATGGTTGCGGATATGAGCAGGCCTGCGAGCATTTGTATTGACCTGACATTAATGCCTAACACGCTCCTGTTTGCTGCGAGTTTTGCTTGCGTTGCTCTCGGATTGGCTAGAGCTTCTTTAGACGATATTGTTGATCTTGCTCAGGGAAAAATTCCGCGATGGACGTCTCTAAAGTTAAAAGACGATCCAGACGTTCAAAGATTCGTTGGTAAAGCAACGGCTCGTTGGAAAGCCGCTGATGCTTACCTTCACCGCACCATTGAAACTCTCTTTCCAGTGATCAGAGAGAGCAATACTGTCACTCATCAACAGCGCGCTGAGATGCGTATGGTTGGCACTCACGTGATACAGGAGTGTGCCGAAGTAGTTGGTGTTGCTTATAGAATTTCTGGTTCAAGTGGCATCTATCAGGATCTGGACTTACAGAGACGGTTTCAAGACATGAACGTCATTACCCAACACGTTCAGGGCAGAGATGCTTATTTCGGGATACTAGGGCGCCATGAACTAACAGGTAATTATGAGATTGGACCTATGACATAGAAGGAGTCAAAGATGACGATCACGGTTAGGTTTGCAGAATTAAGGGATAGGGATCGATGCGAAGAGCTTTTGAATCTCTTGGTCGGAAATACGGCTGCTTCGGAGAATATTTTTTCGGGGCAAGTTTTTAAAACAATCGTCGCAGGTGGTCACGGGCGCGTTCTACTGGCATGCGAAGATAAATTGGCGTTAGGTATGGCCTCAATCTCTTTTAATTATGCGTTACGTTATGATGGAAGATATGCGCAGCTGGAGGAACTCATAGTTGATCCAGTCGCGAGAGGGAAAAATGTTGGTGGGCTCTTGGTAGAAGAGGCTTTAAAGACGGCTCGAGACGAGGGTTGTAAGGAGTTCGGTCTTTATCTGCTGGAGAGTACAAAACATAACCAACCTTTCTATGAGAAATATGGGTTTGGTGTGATAGGTCACGAGATGAGGCAGTCTTTGTAGCCCTTTTTCTTCTTGTTTTCCTCGGGCGTCTAATTTCGTAAGCTAAATGAACCGTAGGTTGTTGTGTAGGGTGATTAGGGGAGGGAGATATGTATCCAGGTAAATACGCCGAGCGGAACCCAGATAGACCGGCATTTGTGATGGCGGCTACCGGGGAGAGGGTTAGCTATCAAGAATTCGAAGCGCGGTCCAATCGAGTGGCTCATTACCTAGCCGATAAAGGGCTTGGCTTTCAGGATCACTATTCCATATTTATGGAGAACAATAATCGATACTTAGAGTCCTGCGCGGCTGGTGAGAGGAGTGGGCTTTACTTTACCTGCATCAACTCTTTCCTAACGTCTGACGAGTTGGCGTATATCATCAATAATTCTGAATCCAAGATTCTTATTACTTCCATTTCGAAGTTAGAGGCGGCGCAAGAGGCGCTAGCTCAGTGCGCTGCTATCAAGGAGGTCCTCGTAGTTGGGGCGGGTGATGCCGATTTGCCCCAGGGGATGAGCGACTTTGAGTCCGCGTTGTCCAAATATCCTGAGACCCCTCTGGAAAGGGAGTTGCTGGGCGCAGCAATGCTCTATTCCTCCGGCACCACTGGGAGACCAAAGGGGATTGTGAGACCGCTACCGGAACAATCTCCGGACGAGCCATTGCCGGTAATTGGTTTTTTGTCAGGGTTATGGAGATATAGAGAGGATATGATTTATCTCTCGCCAGCGCCGCTTTACCACTCTGCCCCTCAAGCCGCGGTCGGATTAACTCTAAGAATGGGTGGAACCGTCGTCATTATGGAGCGCTTTGATCCGGCAGATTACCTAAGGTTCGTTGAGGAGTATCAGGTTTCTCATTCTCAGTTGGTTCCAACTATGTTCAGCCGAATGCTGAAAATGCCCGAAGAGGACAGGACGAAATTCGATCTTTCCTCTTTAGAGGTAGCTGTACACGCAGCAGCGCCGTGCCCTGTATTAGTGAAACGGCAGATGATTGATTGGTGGGGGCCGATTATTCATGAATACTATGGGGCAACCGAGGGGCTTGGTTTTGCTGCCTGCGATTCGGCAGAATGGCTGGCTCATCCTGGAACGGTGGGGAAGATAGTGCTCGGGGAGCTATCGGTGTTAGACGACGATATGCAGCCAATGCCGAAGGGGGAACCAGGCACATTGTGGTTCAAGTCGGCCTCTGAATTTAGTTATCATAATGACCCTGAAAAGACGGCCGAATCCACATCTTCTGATGGGAGCATGACAACGGTCGGAGACGTTGGTTACACAGACGACGATGGCTTCTTGCACCTGACCGATCGAAAGACTTTTATGATCATTTCAGGAGGAGTCAATATTTATCCGCAAGAAACAGAGGATTTACTAATCGCGCATCCCAAAGTCGCCGACGCGGCCGTCTTTGGCGTACCGAATACTGATCTAGGTGAGGAAGTTAAAGCCGTCATTCAGACTGTTGATGGAGTCGCTGGGGATGACACTTTATCTGATGAGCTATTAAGTTACCTAGGAGAACACTTATCTCGGCAAAAAATTCCCAGGTCGATTGATTATGAGGATGAACTTCCTAGATTACCGACTGGTAAACTTTATAAGCGCCTGTTGAGAGATCGGTATTGGGGTGAAGGAAAAAATCGCATCGTCCAATAAGACTAAGAACTTACCAATCAGATTCCATTAAAAAGGTATAGAAATAGTTTGCTAGGGTATTCCTCTGCTACGTTGCTCTCATATGTTTACTTAGCACTTTCAGTGCTCTCCGTCCTGGCTTATTTTTTAAAATGGCATTTCATAGGACCGTTTCTTGAGAGAGATAATCGCCTGTATTACGGCGCATTTGAGGGGCTATTTGCGTTTGCTACAGGACTAATTGTTGTCACGACTGGCTCGTTACTGACGTTCGTTGTGTGTTTGCTGCACGCGGCGGGCAGTCTTATTGTCTTGATCTATCCAGACAAGTTTTATGAGTTGATAGAGCAGGGAATAAAAGAGGGGGGCTTAAATTTTCTGTATCAGCAGTCTGCGATTATCTATTTCATATATTTTTTAATTCTTCTCAACGCTTGATCAGAGCAACTTTAGCCATGAATGATTTTGTGAAATTAGATGATCAATAGGTCAATCGATCTCCTTATCCCAAGTTGATATGATTCAGCGTCGATGATTTTCAAAGGACAGACTAAGTGGCCGCTTCAGAACAACCGAGGGTCTTCTCCGGGGTCCAGCCTACGGGGTCCCTTCATTTAGGGAATTACCTTGGCGCGATACGAAACTTCGTCGACATACAAGACGATTACGATGCGGTGTACTGCATCGTAGACCTGCATGCCATAACCGTATGGCAGGACCCAGTAGAGTTAAAACAAAATATTTTGGATGTTGCAGCAGCCTATTTAGCCTGTGGTATTGATCCCAAGCGCTCCACTGTTTTCGTTCAATCAGAAATTTCTGGTCATGCTGAGTTAGCGTGGATATTGAATTGCGTTGCAAGAATTGGTTGGCTTAACCGAATGACCCAGTTCAAGGAAAAGGCTGGAAAAAATAGAGAGAATGCGTCAGTCGGCCTCTATGTTTACCCTAATCTCATGGCGTCTGACATACTCCTATATCACGCGAATTTTGTTCCGGTGGGGGACGATCAAAAACAGCATTTGGAAATCACAAGAGATATTGCTCAACGATTCAACAATGATTTCACTCCAGAAGGGGAGGAATTTTTCCCTCTTCCAGAGCCGTTAATTTTACCAGTCGCTTCAAGGGTGATGTCGCTTAGGGATGGCCAGAAGAAAATGTCTAAATCCGACCCTTCAGATATGAGTCGAATCGACCTGATTGATGATCCCGATCTGCTCAGAAAGAAGATTGGAAAAGCAAAAACTGACCCGCTTCCTTTGCCCGATAGTAGAGAGGAGCTTGAGACTCGACCAGAGGCTCTCAATTTAATGAGCATTTACTCTGGAGTCTCGCGGCAAAGCGTTGAGCAGACCGTGGCAGAGCATGCTGGTAGGCAGTTCTCGGATTTCAAATCGAAGCTCGCCGACCTCTTGATCTCTGAGCTGGAGCCCATCCGCAAAGAGTTTATAAGACTGAAAACGGATCAAGCATTTCTAGATCAGTGCCTAAGAGAAGGAGGGGACAAAGCTGCAGAAAGAGCTGCTCCAGTATTAGGACGGGCAAAGGAGCTTGTCGGGCTCCGTTGAAAAGCATGAATCTGCAGGTGAAAAAATTTTTATACAACCCAAGTACGATTCTCTTATTTCTGGTTTTGGCTTGTCTTGCATCGTTCTCTACCGCAGCTCACGACTTTAAAGTCGGCGATATCGAAATCCAACATCCCTGGGTGGCGCCTACTATTGCCTCGAGTAGAGTGACGGGTGTTTACTTCACTGTGAAAAATCTGGGTAAGACATCAGATAAATTGATTCGGATCGAGGTAAGTGATGAGGTTGCGGATTCAGCCTCTCTGCATGAATTGAGAGAGGTCGACGGCATGCTTAGGATGAGGCCACTCTCAAATGGGAAACAAATAGACCCTGGGGAAAGCGTCCAATTCGAGCAGGGCGGTGACCATGGTATGTTAGTGGGCTTAAAAGCTCCTTTATTAATCGGGGATAAGTTTGAGGCGTCGCTGGTTTTTGAGAAAGCCGGACCAGTAAATGTTGAATTCTGGGCTGAGAGAGGGCCAGCGTCTCAAGACACTCATGCCAATCACTTGTGAACAGATTTCCTAACTTCTCTGAGCGAAAGTACTTTGTTTCTCGAAACTGAAACCGCTCGAATCAATGTAGAAGTTACTGGTCCGAATTTAGCTCCGTCGATCTTTTTTTGGAATGGGGCTTTTTGCAATTTGCGACAATGGGATTATTTATGTGAGAAGCTCAAAGACGATTTTCGATTGATACGGTTCGATATCAGAGGCACCGGGAAGAGCCACGCGTATGTTGATGAGGCGCTCGAGTTTTCTTTAGAACAATATGCCGAAGACGCAGTCTTAATCCTGGATACACTTGGTGTGGAGAAATGTCATATCTGGTCAATGGCATGGGGGTCGCGAGCTGCAATTGCGTTTTGTTCAATTCACCCTGATCGAGTTCTATCAGCTGCCCTATTCGACGCGTCTGTAGATGCGGCTGATGTGGAGCGCCAGAAGAATGGAGCGAGAGAGGCTTTGGCAAAACAAATCGCTCAAGGTGTTCCCAAATTTTCGAAACCTCTGGGCTACACGGATCATGAGCAGTCTGACCAAGTGCCCTCTGCCATGGCTGCGGCGGGTCGATTTGATCTTAAGGGAAGTCTCGGTTTTATAAATGCTCCAGTCTTATTGGCTACTGGAGATCACGATCCCAATTTGGACTCAACAAAAAAAATTTCGGAGAGAATTACCGATGCTCGCTTAGAGATTCTGGCAAACGTCGGTCATGGATCCGTTTTGCAGAGACCTGATTTGTGTCTAGCTACCTGGCTAAGTTTCTTTGAATCATATCAGTCTCGCTCACCTCGATAGTCGACAAATGATTCCCAGTCTGATTCAGACATGTGCTTCGCGATCTTCGAATAACGCCAATCAAAATCTTGTCTGAATTCTTCTGGGCGGCTCATTGAGAGTTCCCCAATTTGAATTTTCGGTTTGGTCGGATCCAGCGAATTGCCCTCGACCATGCCCAATCCGTAATGGCTTTTAAATCCTATAAGTCCTTTGAGTTTATTCGAAAGCGAATTAAGCATTTCCTCGGTCATGCCCGCTAACTGGTTTTCTTGTTGTCGCATAAAACCTCTGACGTAGAAGATTCGTGAAGCCAGTCGCGTGCCGGGTGCCGATCTCTTTCCACCAGAATGTAAGAGCCGGCTGTCGGTCAGAATAGCGCAACCAGCTGGAGCATTCAGTGCTAGTAAGTTGTTTTTCGCAAGCTCTTCGTAATGACTGTTCGGGGTGACCAGATTGTTTCCGCTGACATCACGATGTGAGCCCGGCACAACATAAGTCGCTCCTTCTTCAAGACTGAAGTTAGAGTATGTATAGATGATTAAACAGGCGACTGGATAGGGTGGGTGGGGTAGTGGGACAAACCCTTGATCTTGATGAAGCTCCTGTCTTCCCCCATGTTGATGAACGATTGAGCCGTGAGCGGTTCCCATATAAAAATTCTGGCCCAGAATTTTCTCAAGCAGATTCTCTATTGTGGATGCTTTTGATAGAGCATTCGCTTCTAGGCTGATTAAGTCCCTGAATATTGAACCCTTGGGAAGAAGATTGAAAACCGTTTGAGCTGCGCCCCGATGGCTCATTTTGGCTACTCCCGCCGCTCGCTCTGCCGCTGCTTGATCTAGCAATCGCTCGGATTGGCTCTCAATTTGTTGCGTTGTCAACGCTTTGCTCAGGATGCAATAACCCCAACGATTGAAATCATATTCGAGTGTTCCTAGATCCTCGGTTGGTTTGGGTAGGTATTCGAAATCAGCAGTGGAGCGTATGCTCTCCCGATCCTTGGTGATTCCGGTTAGACGAGCACCTGCGTAGGGCTGTTGGTGGTATTCGATAGATTTTGGCCAATCAGCCCGGTCCTGAGTTTCCCTATTGTTTTGCAAGAGCGACCTCAGTCTGTGCACTTCGTTTCGCAGTTCACGGATTTCATCCTCAGCTGTTAGAGTTGGTGCTGTCGTGACTCCTGAATCCGATACCGATGGAGTAATAGAATGATCGTCCCGTTGCATTGCTTCTGCCTTATTTTTGTCCCTTAGAGGACTATATAAATTAATGTTCCTAAATTCGATACAAGCAAGGTAGTGTCCTCATTATGGAATCACTCAGGTTAAGCACTAGTATTGGACAGCGTAACTTCAGGGATGTCAGTTGAGTCAATTTGATATAGCGGTGCTTGGTCTGGGTGTCATGGGCGGAAATCTTGCCCTCAATTTGATCGACAAGGGTTTTAAGGTCGTCGGTTGGGATTCGAGTTCAATCTGGCGTGAGTCAAAGCCTGCATTGTTTCATAACGCCAACTTCCAAGCCCTGGAAAGATTAGAGGAGGTTTATGATCTTCTCGAAGTTCCTAGAAAAATTTTTCTTTTCGTGCCCGCTGGAGATCCTGTTAGTGAAACAGTTGCAAGGCTTTTGGAAATAGTGGATCCCAACGATATTCTCGTAGATTGTGGTAATTCCCACTATTTAGATTCAATCGATAGAGCGCGAGCAGCATGGTTAGATCAAGTTCATTTCGTTGGTCTTGGTGTGTCAGGAGGGGCTTCGGGTGCTTTGAATGGTCCAAGCATGATGTACGGAGGCAATGAACATACATGGAAAGAGTTATCGCCCATGTTAATGAAAATAGCAGCGGTGGGAGAATCTGGACCCTGTGTGCATAGATTTGGAGATGCCGGAGCGGGGCATTTTGTGAAAATGGTGCACAATGGCATCGAATACGCTGATATGCAGATTATTGCTGAGGCGCACGATCTCATGTCGAGAG
>CAJXCK010000052.1 GCA_913051785.1 uncultured Gammaproteobacteria bacterium | reverse complement strand
TGGGTCGTTAGCTCAGTTGGTAGAGCACCGGACTTTTAATCCGTTGGTCCTGGGTTCGAGCCCCAGACGACCCACCATTTTTAAAAAGAAAGATGGTGCAGAGATTAGGAGCTACAGGAGAGCATAGAGCAACCCGCTCTTTCTCTAGCCCACTCTGGTCTTTTTTCAGCTAGATTCTCGCTCTTGGGTTGTTCTGAGTAGGGATTGCGCAGAACTTGCAATAAATTATCCAGGAAGCCGAAGTCTCCCTGATTTGCATCATCAATTGCGAGCTGAGCAAGGTAATTGCGAAAAATAAATCTAGGGTTAGTCTCTCTCATCATGGTAACGCGCTTGCCCGTTTCTATCCCTTGATCTCTTATTTCGGAAAGATAGCACTTTACCCACTTCCTTAATTCATCACCATGATTCCCACGCGCATCGTCTTGGTTGTAGAAAGCATCCTTCAATGGAGCTATTGAATCGCTGTCAGCGTCTGATACTAGAGACAGCCGCTGAAAAAAAATGGTCATATCGATTTCGATTGCGCTTATCTGAGTTAACAGGCTTTGAACAAGACTCTCATTAAATTTTTTCAGGCCCAATTTTTGAGCCATCATATTTTCCCACTTTGATTGATAGATCTGCGCGAATTTTGAGAGCTCCTCTTCAAATGGCTTTGAGTCTCCGACTAACGGTAGCAAAGCGTTTGCAAGCTGCATCAGATTCCATTGAGCGATGCCCGCTTGGTTGCTATAGCGGTATCGACGATGGGCCGAGTCAGTCGTATTGGGGGTCCAGTCAGGATTAAAGTCGTCTAGGAAGCCATAAGGCCCATAGTCAATTGTTTCTCCAATGATTGATAAGTTATCCGTGTTCATCACTCCGTGAACAAAACCTACCCTCATCCAATTGACGACCATTTCTGCAGTCCTCTCGCTTACTTCAGAAAAAAAAGCTAGATAGTTTTCATGATCGAGCTTCTCCTTTGTAGCCAGGTGTGTGTACTCACGTTTTATGATGAAGTCGGTGAATCTTTTTAAGAGATCGATTTCTTGGCGCGCCTGGAGTATTTGGAAATGACCGAAACGAACGAACGAGGAACTCACTCGACAAACGACGGCTCCTCTCTCCAGTGCAGGGTGACCATCGTAAAGAAAGTCCCTCATCACCTGTTCTCCAGTACCGACTAGAGAAAGAGCTCGAGTCGTTCTTATTCCCAGATGATGCATCGCTTCGGAGCAGAGGTATTCTCGGAGAGAGGATCTCAACACTGCGAAACCGTCTGCATTCCGTGAGAAGGGCGTTGGTCCAGCGCCCTTAAGCTGGAGCATTAAGTGGCCTTCTTCAGTGTCTATTTCACCAAGGTTTATAGCTCTACCATCTCCCAGCTGTCCCGCCCAATTTCCGAACTGATGTCCACCATAACAGGTCGCGTGGGGATCCATTCCCGGCATTATTTTGGAGCCAGAGAATAGATCCACGAAATCTTTGCTGGCGCATTCCGAGACGGTCAAGCCAATTTTTTTTGCAACTTCTGGCGAGTAGTGAATCAGATATGGTGAAGTAGGCTTCTTAGGAGCCACTCGCGCGAACAGAGCGTTTGAAACCAGTCTCTCGGCAGGACCATCGTTCGGGTCACTGGGTAATTCCGAGGTAAACTGATTGTTGAACTTTAGTCCCTGCATGGATTTTTGCTCGCTCTTTCAAGAGAGAAGGTTGATTCCGAATCCTAAGTATCTAATTAGATCTTTCAAGTTGATTGTTCTTCTTTTTCCTAGGTGTTGTCTAGCGTTATGGAGCGTTCACTTTTAAGCAGCTCCTATTCTTGCGCCAGTGCCGGCAATACACCATTATCAATCTAGTTTAAGGGCTATCTAGGTTGAGGTGGTGCTTTTGATATTCGTCTTGTGAGGGCAGTTAGCAGAAAAGGGGGAGGCAATGGCCTTAATGAATTTAAGTCGTTCAATAGAAGGATGTGTTGCAGTTATCACGGGCGCCGGGAGTGGTATGGGTGCAGCAACGGCCAAACTTTTTGCTGAAGAAGGGGCCACCGTCGCTCTAATTGATCTCAACGAGCCTGGGGTTAAGGGGGTTGAGAAAGAGATTATTGATGCAGGAAAGCCAGGATCAGCTTGGATCGCAGATCTAGGATCCAAGAGGGAGATAGACGAGACCATTTCTGCAGTCGCGGAGAAGTTCGGTGGAATCGATTTGCTTATCAATAATGCGGGCATCTCAATTCCAGTTGCGATAGATGACGATGCTTATGACGAAGCTTGGTCAAACTCGGTTAATGTCTTGTTGACCGCCCATACAAGAACTATCCGAGCTTCGCTGCCGTGGTTGAGGAAGTCGAAAAACCCCAGAATTGTGAACATCGCCTCCACTGAAGGTTTTGGCGCAACAAAATTAGGCAGTCCCTATACGGCCGCGAAACACGGAGTTATAGGGCTAACAAGATCTTTGGCGGTAGAGCTTGGTCCAGAAGGTATAACCGTAAACTGTATTTGTCCTGGCCCAATCAGGACCGGTATGACAGCGAAGATCCCTGAGGAGCAAAAGGAAATTTATGCTCGACGAAGAATAGCGCTGAGACGTTATGCAGACCCCGAGGAGGTCGCTCATGGAACGCTAAATTTCTGTTTGCCCTCATCTAGCTTTATGACTGGCGCTGCCCTACCAGTTGACGGTGGCTTGACGATAAAGAACGCATGACACTAGTGCGAACCACCTTGCGCTAACGATTTAACGTCCGAGGAAATTTCCGGGTCTTCTTTCGGCAACCGCTTTAACGCCTTCCTTGTGGTCTTCTGTTTGTTGTAATCGATATTGCTCAGCATTTTCGTGGTCGGTTTGCTGTTTGACCGCGAGTGAAAGATCTTTTCGCATGGTCGATCTCACCGACTCCACTGCCAGAGGTGCGTTCTCCGCGATTTCTGCTGCCAACTCTGTCGCCCTCGCCCTGAGGTTTTCTTTGTCCGTTATCACGTCAGCAAGACCTAGTGCATACGCCTCCTCTCCGTTGATTCTTCTGCCGGTCAGGAAAAGCTTGTGAGCTTGTTGTTGACCGATCAACCTAGGGAGAGTGTGAGTGAGTCCAAATCCGGGATGAAAACCCAGTTTTACAAAATTCGCTGTAAACCTAGCCTCCGGGCATACGACCCGAAAGTCAGGCATGACCGCTAGCCCAAATCCGCCTCCGACTGCTGCGCCCTGCACCGCCGCCACGATGGGAGTTTTTGTCTCAAACAGTCGGACCGCCGCTGCATATAAGGGGTTCCCTGCGCCTGGGTCCCTGTCTGCTTTTTCAGTATTTCGTTCAGCGCTGGAGAAATCATTGCCCGCGCAGAAGTGCTTGCCCTCGGAGCATAAAACCACGGCTCTGACCTCATCGCTCTGATCAATCTGGTTAATGATGTTAGCGAGATTATTGATGAGACCAGTATCAAAGAAATTATTCGGCGGCCTTTGAATTTCAACGGTCGCAACGAAATTATCTATGGATATTCCGATGTCACTCAAGTCCAAGTCTTTAAATAATTTTTTTTCAGTCATAGTTCCCTCCCAACTATTACTTTGTACTTGCTCCAAGTTTGACCAAGCTGGTTTTTTTTGCAACGCTGAAAGAGCCCTACTTAAGGATTTTGTATGCTGTCGTGGCGCGTCGGAGACGTTGAAATTATTCAGGTAGTAGAACTGACTACGGCTTCCCTAGGTCCCCACCTCATTCCACAAGCTCGCCCTGATTATCTTTCCACAATTCCTTGGATGATCCCGTTTTTAGACTCATCGGGCCAAATTATCTTGAGTGTCCACTCGCTCATTATTAAGACAAAGGAACAGACGGTAGTCGTGGATACGTGCATAGGAAATGATAAAGAACGCAGCTATCCGAAGTGGAATAAAATGCAATCTGATTTTATGAACCGATTTACAGATAGGGCAGGTTGCCAACGATCCGAAGTTGATACAGTTTTATGTACTCATATGCATGTTGACCATGTGGGATGGAACACATACCGAGTTGATGATCAGTGGGTTCCGACCTTTCCAAATGCGGAGTATTTGTTCTCCGAAAGAGAATGGGATTATTGGAAAACAGAAAAACAATCCTATGGCCCGGTAATAGAAGACTCAGTAACTCCAATATTTGACGCGGAGATAGCGAGATTAGTCAAATCGGACCATCGAATATCAGATGAGGTAAGTTTGTTCAGTACTCCCGGTCACACGCCAGGCCATGTGAGCGTTAGGATCGTCTCCAAGGGAGAAGAAGCCATTATCACGGGAGATATGATTCATCATCCTTGTCAGATAAAGCATCCTGATTGGACTACTTCGGCAGATATCGAAGCGGATAAGGCGGTTAGCACGCGAACTGATTTTTTAAAAAAATATGCAGGCCAACCGTCGTTGATAATAGGGACTCATTTTGCTGGACCAGGAGCCGGGAGAATCGTTCGAGACGGGTCTAGCTTTCGCTTGGATTATTAGGCTGTCCTGTCTGTCTTAAAAACTTTAATTGTAAGCGTGCTATTGTTTCATCCCTGAGGGGTTACTTGATGTTCTTTTTATGGCGTCGAGAGATATCTACAGCACGCTGTCGGTGCGAAATTTTCGTTGGCTATGGATAGGTAGTTTAGGCTCGTCCTTCGCGATGAACATGCAGATTATCGCGCGAGGATGGCTTGTCTATGCTCTGACCTCATCAGCTACCGATCTCGCTTGGGTAACTTTATCGTTTATGTTGCCTTCGGTTGTCTTTTCTCTATATGGCGGTGTGCTAGCCGATCGCTTGCCCAAGCGGGGGGTGATAATTATCGCGCAGAGTATGAATTGCGCAGCTACCCTGTTGATGGCAGTGATTATTTTTCAAGGAGAGGTTTCGTTCTGGGATTTTATTTGGTTTGGTTTTTTTAATGGATCGGTCTTGGCCCTTTCTATGCCTGCCCGACAGGCCTTCGTCCCTGAGTTGATACCCGAGAAACTTATATTTACGGCTATGGCGCTCAATACAACCGGCTGGAATTTGTCCAGAATTATAGGGCCTGCTTTCGCGGGGCTTCTGATCGCGTTCTTAGCTGACGGTGATAAGACGTCGACCTACGGGGTTGGAATAGTCTATCTAGTTATTGCTTTTTTATACTTTTTGTCCGCCTTCGTAACGCTCGCGATCGACGCTCCGGGTAACCCGCAGCGTACCGATAATTCTGATCCTATCTCTGATATTAGAGAAGGTTTGGTCTACGTGTTAGAGCGCCCTAATGTCCTCGCTCTAATCATACTTTCGATTATTCCGTTTTTGTTCGGAATGCCGTTGAATACTTTTTTGCCGGCTTTCAATGAAGATATTTTGGGAGGGCATGCCGACGATTTAGGTTATTTGATCTCCGCAATGGGGACGGGTGCGATCTTGGGCTCACTATTGATGGCGGTTATGGGAGATTTGCGGAACAAAGGGCTCTGGCTAATTCTTTCTTGCTGCGCTTGGGCTGTCTTGACCAGTTTGTTTGGTGTTATGGGAAAGCAGGGAAATGCTTTGATAGTTATTGCAATGATCGGTCTCATCAGTAGTTGGAACATGTCTCTGAATAGAGGCATGCTTCAAATGGAAGTAGATGGCTATATGCGGGGCAGGATAATGAGTATCGACATGATGACACACGGATTAATGCCTCTCGGAGTATTTCCCATCGCTTGGATCGCAGAAAACGAAGGTGCTGGAATTGCGTTGGTAGCATCGGGGATAGCTTTCCTACTTTTAATAGCTTTTGCGCTCGTTGTGTTCTCTTCTGTGCGGCGAACTTTGCGACATTAATGAGTAAGATTAGAGGATGAACAACGGGATCAGTAATTGGCAGGAGTGTTTCTTAGGTGGATAGTAATCTCATAATTAAGGGAGCCAAGATTTTTGACGGCATCTCTTCCAAACCGCGGTTTGCTGATATCGCCGTATCAGAGGGAAAAATCGATAAAATCGTAGAGAACTTGTCGCAAGAAGCAGCCGTTCGCAGCATAGACGCATCGGGATTGTGGTTGTTTCCTGGCCTGATGGACATTCATACTCACGAGGATCTTGAGGCAGAACTTGATCCAAGTTTGCCTGAGGTCACGCGGCATGGTACGACGAGTGTCATCGTTGGTAACTGCAGCATCGGTCTAGCCTTTGGAAATCAGCGAGTGTTAGATTGTGACCCGATCGTTGATTGTTTTGCACGCGTTGAGAACATACCAAAATCGGTTCTCCGCAAGACAGCCGAAAAAGCCACCTGGAGAACTCCAAGAGAATATTTAGAGCATCTTGATTCCCTCCCTTTGGCTGCTGATATCGCGCCCTTTCTGCCGCATTCAATGCTCAGGATAGAGGTCATGGGTATGGAAGCGAGTATTAGCAGAGACCCGACGAAATCTGAGCTCGAGAAGATGTCCTCCATACTGGCAGAAGCGCTTGAATCGGGTTATATCGGGATGTCTACCGATGGATTGCCTCTGCATTATCTGGCAAATGAGCCTAATGTAAAAAAACGCATCCCCACTCAGTATGCCGAATTCAAAGAATACAAAATGCTAACCGATGTATTGCGCAACTATGATCGAGTTTGGCAGATGACGCCTTCTACAGATAATCAAGGTTTGGCCGCAAGGTTGTTTATGCTTAGTAGTGGTCGTATTCATGGAAAGCCACTCAAAGTGACTGCGTTGGCCGCCTTGGATACGGTGAATAATAGGTTGACTAAATATACAGCGTTACTATTCGCTAAGATGCTTAATACGAAATTTTTGGATGGGAGGTTTCGAATGCAGGCATTGGCGGCCCCATTTAGGATCTATTCGGAGGGTCCTATCAGTCCGCTAGCTGAAGCAGACCCTCTCATGCGGCAATTAATCGAGACGGAATTAGAAAATAAAGAGAAGAGAGTCGAGATTCTGAGTGATCCAGATTTTATAGAATCTTTCAGAGAGATGTGGAACAGGGGTAAGTCTGGATTTTCGGCAAATCATCTTCGGCGAATATTGAAGTTAGAGAGCGAGTTTTTAACTCGAGATCTCAGGGATATGGAAATTTTTCGCTCGCCCGTGCCTACCTGGGAGGGCTCAAATATGGCAGAGCTATATTTGCGTTATCAGAACTGGCGTCAAAATCCTGAATCCATCGACTGCGAGGAGGAGAGATATGGTTTTGACCAGGTTGGAAAATCGGTTCGAGATGACGGTGAGTTCTTTGTGTCACTGCTCAGAACTTTTGATAGAGATCTCCATTGGAATTATGTCGCAGCGAACAAAGATCCTGAAGTCGTAAAAAAATTGCTTCTCAATCCAGGATTAATACCTGGTTTCAATGATAGCGGTGCGCACGTCACTAATATGGCTTTCTTCGATGGGAACCTTCGCGCGCTAAGGCTCGCTATGGATGAATCCGAGGAGTTAGTTGCGCACATGACAAAAAGACTAACTAGCGAGCCCGCCGAATTTTTTGGGTTGCCTCCTGTTTGCCTTGCAGTTGGCCAGTCGGCTGACTTCTTGTTAGTGGATCCGCAAGAGCTTGCCTGCTACGACGGCGAGTCAACGGTTAGATATGAATATCGAGATCTTTTCGGTTGTCATCAGCTCGTTAACAGATCCGAAGGTCTTGTGGCCGGCGTTTTCAAGCGAGGGAAAGAAATATGGAATGGCTCAAATTTCACCGATCTGTCCGGCCAGAAAAAACTCGGTGGCGCATTAAGAGCTCTGCCCTCCTAGCCAACGTCAGTTTTAGCCCTATCGCGTTTCAGTACTAGTCCTTCGGCAGGCCTAGGATTCTCTCGGCAATTATATTTCTTTGAATATTTGGGGTCCCGCCACCGATGACCACGTTTGGCCAGTTCAATGCTGACTTCGACCATGATCCTCCGCTAACAGCATTTTCTCCGCCCTTCAACTGAAGGCCAGCTTCTCCTGAGAGAGATACCGCAAAGTCGTCCATTTCAATCTCTAAACTAGCCCTGTGCAATTTATTCACCGAAGTTTCCGAAGACAAAGGCTCCCCTTTGATTTGTTTCGTTAGGTATCTGAGGCCGTTATATTTCATCGCCGCGATTTTGGTTTCAAACCTGGCAAGCTGACGTCTGACAGCAGGATCCTCTGCCGCTGGTCTGCCTTGAACTCTAGTACTTCGGACTAGCTCTTTGAGTTCATCGAGCTTAGAGAACATCTGGGTTACCTCGCCAATACTGGAACGCTCATTCGCAAGCGCCGACACGGTAACCTTCCATCCCTCACCCTCTGCTCCCAGTCGATTTTCTGCCGGGACCTGCACGTCTGTAAAAAAGATTTCTGCAAAATGTTTATCTCCTGCCATATTCTTTATCGGTTTTACTTCCACGCCAGGACTGTCCATTGGGACTAAAAAGCAAGTAATGCCCTCGTGTTTTGACTTTGCTTTGAAATCCGTCCTGGTTAACAAAATAATCCACTGTGACCAGGGTGCGCCGGTCGTCCATATTTTTTGTCCATTCACCAGATAGTGATCACCTATGAGTTCCGCTTTACATTGGATCGCTGCGAGATCGGAGCCATGGTTAGGCTCTGAGTAACCTGTGCACCAGGTCACTTTGCTGTCCAATATATCGGGTATGAATTTTTTCTTTTGTTCCTCGGTTCCGTATTCCATTATCCCCGGGCCAACCCACGCTAATCCCATCATTGATGTCCCTAGAGGCGGGGCTTTTGCTAGTGCCATTTCTTCTTTCAAGATGGCTTGTTCTATGAGTCCGCCATCAGATCCTCCAAACGCTTTGGGCCATGAAAAGCCTACCCAACCTCTCTCTCGTACTTTTTCAAGCCAATTTTTGAGGAAGTGTTCGTCACGATCTTTTTTGGGCGGAAGATTTTCCCTAAGGAAATCTTGTACCTCTTGACGAAAGGATTGTTCAGATTCAGTGTAATCAAAATCCATTAGATACCTCCTAACTGGGCTATCCGTTCTAAGTGAAAGTTAGAGTCTCCGAACATGGGTCGAGCCCATTTTGATCTCTTTAGATAAAGCTGTGCATCATATTCGTCAGTAAATCCAATCGCACCGTGCAGGCCAACCCCATCTATGCCAATCTGATTGAAAGCGTCTGAACTGTAACCTTTTGCCATAGATACGGCTCTCGCAAACTCTTCGGGCTTATCATCGGCGCACCAAGCGGCGAAGTAGCAAAGGGATTTGAAGCTTTCGAGGTCCACATAAATATCTGCGAGCCGATGCTTGACGCCCTGATATTTTCCGATCGGAGCCCCGAACTGGATCCGCTGTTTCGCGTATTCATTGGTGAGACTCAAAAGTGCCTCGGAAGAACCTACCATCTCTGCAGTAGTCCCCAGTGCACCACAGTTAGTGATGTAATCTAGTTTCTCCGCATCACAATCCATCAAGTCATCTCGGCTCACAGATACTCCATTGACGGTCACTGAGGCCATCGGCTTGGTTGTATCGACTGTGGGTTGGACACTGATCTGAGCCTGAGTCTTCTCGATCATTGCTATTTTTAGTCCATCGTCAGATTGCGCCATCACAAGCAGATGCGTCGCCAAATTCGCATCGTTCACAAAGGGTTTAATGCCTCCCAGATCGGCAGAACTTTCCTTAAGAGTGACTGAGGATTTAATTGAGTCCTCGCTTATCCAATTTGGCTCATCGTACAGAGCGATCGCGCATATCATCTCTCCATTGGCGAGCTTGGGAAGCCATCTCTCTTTTTGATGTTCTGAACCACACGAATCAATCAGCGTGCTTGAAAGAGCTTGTGACAGTATCGGGAATGGTGATAAGCCTTTCGCCGTCTCCTCTAAAACCACCATTAGATCGACCCACTTTAAACCCAGGCCTCCATATTTTGGATCGATTGTCAGGGCTAACCATCCTAGTTCCGCGATCTTCCCCCACAGCTGAATATCAAATCCCTGTTGTTCATTGCAGAGTTCTCTAACTTTGGACAGGCTGCAATCTTCGCGCATAAAGCGCTCTACCTGCTCTCTCAAGAGGTTTTGCTCCTCTGTAAAACCAAAATTCATAGCGGCCCCTGTTCTGAAATTTACTTGCCGCGAAGCGGATTGATGGCTGGCCAGTTCTCTTTGCTAGCTAGTATTTTCTCACCTATTTCTGCCACATCCCAGAAGCCATCGCTAAGCTCCCTTTGTGCGATCGGCGTAACCTGCCAGCTGAGTAGAGAAACATTGTTCCCGGCAACCAACCATTGACGGCCTGTTATCTCTTTTGCGTCCTCTGAACAGAGCCAAACGACTGGGGGTGAAACAGCCTCGGGTGGGAAACTGTCTTGAACCTCCTCGGGCAGAATGTCTTCCGTAAGACGGGAGGTTGCTGTAGGCGCCAGCACGTTTACAGTGATGCCATACTTCAGACCCTCTAACCAGAGGCATCTCATAAAGCCAGCTATGGCAGCCTTCGCAGCCCCATAGTTGGTTTGTCCGAAATTACCTAGCAGACCAGAGGTCGAGCTTGTCATGATGATTCGACCGCCCTTACCTTTTGATACCATTTCGTCGTACGCGAATTTGGTCACCAAATAGGTCCCTCTCAGGTGTACGTCTAAAATGATGTCCCACATGTCATCCGTCATATTCTTAAATGACTTATCTCTGAGTATGCCCGCGTTCGCGATAAGGATGTCCAATGTGCCATACTGATTGACCGCATCTCTGACCATTTGCTCGGCTTCGGTCTTGTTAGTAACCGACCCGTAATTTGCATAGGCATCGCCTCCGGCCGCTTTTATTTCTGAAACGACCTCATCAGCCATCGAGCTGCCCGCTCCTAGGCCATCTCTCGAACCTCCGAGATCATTTACGACAACTTTTGCGCCCTCTTTCGCCAGAAGCATCGCATGTGCTCTCCCGAGTCCGCCGCCTGCCCCCGTTACTAGTGCAACTTTTCCTTCCAGCATTCCCATGATCCTCTCCCTGTGCAATTTTTCCGTTTATATAACTGCCGGGAAGTAGTCTATCATTGTGGCGTATAGCAAAGGAATATTTGCCGCTAAATGGGGGAGACATGGGATTAGAGAACGATTTTTTGGGCAAAGTGGCTCTAGTGACGGGTGGTAGTCGAGGGTTGGGGAGAGCGATGGCGCTAGCGCTTGCTCAGCGGGGAGCAGATCTGGTTATCACCAGTAGGAAAATAGATTCATGCGAGACTGTCGCCTCAGAAATAGAGGCAATCGGGAGAAAAGCTCTGCCTTATGGTTGTCATGTAGGAAAATGGGATGAAATAGAAGGTTTAGTCGACGCGGCCTATGACAGGTACGGAAAAGTCGATATTTTGATCAACAACGCTGGCATGTCTCCTCTTTATGACAAACTCTCAAACGTTACTGAGGAATTGTTTGATAAGGTAGTGGGCGTTAATCTAAAGGGCCCTTTCCGTTTAATGTCTCTCGTGGGCGAGCGTATGGCTGAAGGAGAAGGCGGGTCGATCATCAACATCAGCAGTACGGCTTCCCTCAACCCCTCACCAGAAGCTGAGCCTTATGGAGCAGCGAAATCTGGACTGAATGCTCTAACTCGCTCATTTGCGTTTGCACTTGGTCCTAAAGTCAGAGTTAATGCGATTGCCGCTGGCCCTTTCCTGACCGATATTTCAAAAGCCTGGGATATGGAGGCCTTCGAAAAGCGGGCGCAGTCCACTCTGGCTCTGGGGCGAGGAGGGCAGCCGGAAGAGATTGTGGGAGCAGCTCTTTATCTCGCTGGGCCGGGCGGTAGTTTCACCACAGGGACGGTTATTCGTGTTGACGGAGGTACGCGTTAACTAATTTACTTTGGCGTTTATGATGGCTAATGCGGTTTTTTTAGAGAAATCTTCGCTGTAGACAGCTTCTAACGAAGATAATCCGCCTGGGTTGACGATATTGACCTCAACTAAAAATCCCTCGCAGGTGTCTACTGCCGCAAAGCCGATATTTCTGTCTGCTAATCGAGGAATGATTTGCTCTACGACAAGACGATCCCTCTCACTCAATTCTATTTTATCTATCTGCCCTCCTTGGGCCAAATTCGCCCGAAAGGCGTCTTTTGGTTTTCTGAGATAACTGCCGATTATTTCCCTTCCCGCGATAATGGTTCTTGTCTCGCCGCGTTCGATGCCTTCGATATAGCGTTGCAAAACCCAGTATTGATCAGGAAATTCTCTTAATAAGGAATGAACTAATTTAATATCCTTTTCATTAACCTTGTGGACAGATCTACCAAAGCTTCCAGCGAGGGGTTTTAGAACCCATTGATGTTCACTAGAAGATACTTCTTCGCTAATGCGGCTGACGTCTTGAGAGATGATTGTTTCAGGAAAGAATTCTGCCCAAGAGGCTTTTCCATGAGTTAATAAAAGTTCGGATACGGATGTAACGAATGAATAATTGGGCGCATTATGCAAAATATTGAAGCGGTCTAGCGTCGTGGCCTTACGGCCAAATCCAAGAGTCCAGATCAGACTTTTTGTAGGCAGAGGGTCTGATCCAAACTCTATACTATTGTTTTTTAGTGAAATATCCTCGGGATTATAAATCCTGGTTTCCCAATTGAGCTCCTCGAACGCGTTTGGCAACAAAATGTGATTGTTGTTAGCATGCGGTTTGGTAGAGGGATCATGTAGAAAAATGATGATGGGTTTCACAATACTTTCCAGGCCCCTGAAATAGAGTCAAAGGAATGGAATATTAACAAAACTCTTTGAATAGTATGTCTGAAGTATTACCAAACAAAGTGATGGCGCCGGAAGAAGTGCCTCTCGTGCCGAGTCTCAGCCTCGGTGACGATGAGAGAGTACTACTTCTGAAACAGATAAAAACGAATCTTGATCTCATTGGTGCGACATTGATAGCCCATTACTACGTGGATAAAGACATTCAAGACTTAGCAGAAGAAACTGGCGGTTTTGTCGGCGATTCTTTGGAAATGGCCCGATTTGGTAGAGATTGTGAAAGCGATAAGCTTATCGTTGCTGGAGTAAGATTCATGGGAGAGACGGCGAAGATCTTATCTCCTGAGAAGTCGGTTTTCATGCCCACCTTAGAAGCTGAATGTTCTCTTGATATAGGTTGTCCACCAGATGAATTTGAGAGATTTGTTCGCCTTAATAAAGATAGAACGGTAGTGGTCTATGCGAATACTTCTGCCAAGGTGAAAGCACTAGCAGATTGGGTCGTAACGAGTAGTTGTGCCTTAGAGATTGTCTCCGCTTTGCGCAATTCGGGGGAAAAGATTCTTTGGGCACCTGATCAACATTTGGGAAGATACATCGCAAAGGAAACTGGCGCAGACATGTTGTTGTGGAGGGGCGCTTGTGTCGTCCACGAAGAATTTAAAGCAAATGGCCTAAAAGATTTGATGAAAATCTACCCCGACGCAGCAGTTCTGGTTCATCCAGAATCGCCCGATTCAGTGATCGACCTAGCTGATGTGGTTGGTTCAACTAGCGCGATCATCAAAGCGGCCAATAGCTTACCCAACGATCAGTTTATCGTAGCTACGGATAGAGGCATTTTCCACAGGCTTTTGAAAGATAACCCTTCGAAACGTTTCATAGAGGCGCCTACGGGCGGAAATGGGGCAACTTGCAGGTCCTGTGCTCACTGCCCGTGGATGGCCATGAACGAGTTGAGAAAGCTAAACAGAGTTTTAGAAGATAAGGATCATCGAATCCAAAACGAAATTAAGATTGACATGACACTCGTAGGGGCTGCAAGAAAACCCCTTGACCGGATGTTATCTTTTTCCATCTAACTGTTTGCCACTTGAATTCTTTTCCTCAAGTCAAGGATTTGCTGATCAATCTTTTCTGCTTTTATTTTCTCTTCGGCCTCTAGAAGGTTTTGCGCGTACTCTAGGTGTTGAATGGATCTATGCCAGGCACCCATGAGTTCAAAGAATTGCGCACGGGCTAGATGGACTCCAGAGATGTTTCCTGCGAGGCCAGCGGTTTCAGCGAGCTCGAACCAAACGATTGTATCGTTGGGCCTGCTCCGAGTAAGATCGGTTAACACTCTCTCTGCTTCATCGAATCGACCCAACGAATTAAGAGTCTCAGCATAGATCATCGAGATAGGAAAGTGATCCGGGTGCATTTGAATGGCTAGTTCTAGAACCTCCAAAGATTTTGCTGGTTCCTCGGCTTCCAGCAAAAGTTCCGCTTTGGTGAAATAAAACACTGATTCGTCTTCAATACTGTCTTCTAGGCTATCTATAGCTGCGACTGCCTCGTCATGCTTCCCAATCAGGCTGAGTGAGAAGGCATCTGCGTATCGGTTTCGCACCTCCATTGGATTATCCCGATTTGCCTTCTTACTATTTTCGATATAGCTGAGTGGAGAATCGGAGAAGTGTTTTTCAACCCTGACCTTGATCAGCTCATAAGTTTGAGAAAATCTAGTACTTTCGGGCCTTGCTTCAGGGGTCGACGAGCTTTGCAGGGCTCTCGCTTGATTCTTGGCATCAGTTATACGAGTCTCCGAGAGAGGGTGTGTCAGGAGGAACTCGGGAGGAGCGGTTCTGAATCGGTTGGCTGACTGCATCCGTTCTAACATCCTCACGCCCGCATTCAAATCAAGGTTAGCGCGCAACATTGTGTTAAGACCGATGCGATCGGACTCAATTTCGCGCGCGCGACTATGTCTGAGTTGCTTCGCCTGCGCTGCGGCTTGACCAGCGGACAAGGCAGCTAAGCCAGCATCAGATCCACCGGCCGCTCCGACCAAAATTGCGCCTATCATGGAAGCGAGAATTGGAATTGTACTCGCACGGCTTGCTTCAACACCTCGCGCGAAGTGCCGTTGGCTCAAATGCGCCAATTCATGGGCAATCACCCACGAATACTCGTTAATGTCTCTAGCGTTAAGGATTAAACCGAGGTTAATACCTGCAACGCCGCCAGGTGCCGCGAACGCGTTCAGTGATTGTTCGTCAATCACCAGTATGGTGTTTAGCATTCTCTCAAGGTCAGAGTACTGCGCGAGATATCGCGCATGCTCTTCTACGAAATTCTGCACCAGAGGGTCTTTGTTCATTGGTAAATTCGCATTTAGGCTGCGCAAGAACATTTGTCCAATCTGTTTTTCCAGTTCCGGTGAGATTAGGCGAGAAGAACCATCCCCTAAGCTTGGCAGTTTGATTGTCCCCGCAGATACTGTGCAAACGATGAAGATGAGCAATGCTGCAAAAATAATATTATAGAGTGATGAACTTATGCTCTTGCGTATAGCGGCTCTGCATCCAAATAAAAAACCCATTAATCGATGGTAAAGTAAGATCCCTGCTAGTAACAGCTGGGTCCAATTGAAAAAGCGACATGATATGCTGAGCAAAGTCCTTTATGACGCCGTTCACATGGAAGCAGAGCAAATAGAAGAGATTGATCTGAGTGGCTTAGATTGTCCTATGCCACTCTTAAAAGCGAAGCTGGCGCTCAATAAATTAGCCCCAGGAACCCTTCTTAAAGTACACGCGACTGATTCCGGATCTCGAAAAGATTTTGAAACCTTTTCTAAGCAGAGTGGTCATGAATTGTTGCAGAACATAGAATCAAGTGGCACTTACACTTTTGTCATTCGAAAAAAATCTTAATTTGGGTGCAAGCCATTGAAGACCTTTGAATTATTGAAGAACTTCATAGACGACTATTTTGGTCATGAAGAAGCTATTTTCTTCTCGTTTTTAGTGATTTTGTTCGCATTAATGCTGCTACTGCTAGTGGAAATTCTAGCTCCAGTGGTGACAGGGGTCGTGATAGCTTATGTTCTGAGCGGTCTGGTCGAGCGGTTGTCTCGCGCGGGAATGCAAGAGATTGTTTCTGTTTCTTTTGTTTTTATTGCCTTCGTTGGCTTAGTGTTAGGATTCTTCCTTTTGTTAATCCCTTTATTGTGGCAACAATCGGTCAGCTTCGCCGCGGTTCTCCCTGGCTTGATGAAGACTATCCAAACTGGCTGGCAAGAGTTGGCAGAAGTCTACCCAGAAATCCTTACGAGGGCAGAGTTCAGCTCTTTGCCCGGCTGGGTGACTGGAGACTGGGCCAATATGGGTGGCGCTGTCCTAGAAACCGCTTTTTCTCAGCTCTTCTCTATTTTTGGCATTTTTATCTATTTCTTCATCGTGCCTTTCTCTGTTTTTTTTGTTCTCAAGGATGGTCGAAAGTTTCGAGCGTGGATCTCTGCCATACTTCCGGAGAATCGAGTTATGTTGACCGCGGTTGCTCGTGAGATGGATCTCCAACTTGGCAATTACATTCGAGGCAAGTGTGCTCAGATTTTGATCGTGGGGAGCGTTAGTTTCTCGCTCTTCTATTTCTTGCTTGATCTCAACTATTCTGCCCTCTTGGGCGCGGCTGTAGGACTTTCTGTTGTCGTCCCGATCGTAGGCTTTCTTGCCGTGACTTTCCCGGTTTTTGGTGTTGCACTTGCTCAGTTCGGTTGGTCTGATTCTCTGGCGTGGGTCATGATCTGTTACCTAATTATTCAAGTACTAGATGCTTATGTCCTAACGCCCATGCTCTTCTCGGAGGCGAATGATTTGCATCCTTTGATCATTATTGTTGCGGTTTTAGTGTTTGGCTCAATATGGGGTTTCTGGGGCGTGTTTTTTGCGATTCCGATGGCTCTTTTGGTGAAGGTAATAATTGCGGCTTGGCCGACTAGACGATCCGGTTTTGGCGGTAACGGTTGAACAGGGGAAACAGATGAGTGATCGAATTTTATTTTCATTGTTTGGATTGTTTCTATCGTTTTCGGCGCTTGGTTCGGAAGCAAAACCTGAAGTTGGTAAGGAAGGTTCAAAAAAAAATTCGATAGAGAGCATTTCGGCAAAGAGCGAGATCTTTGAAGGGTTGTTTACGCTTCTTCGAGAGCAAGAAAAAGGATCGCTCTACCTAAAGATTAGGCCTGATCAGATTGGTGAAGAGTTCATTCATACTGTCGTTGCTCAAAATGGTGTGGTCGCTGGTGGGCATTATCGAGGGCAGTATAGGGATAATAAAATTCTCTCACTAAGACGGCATTTCAATAAGATTGAGTTCGTTCAGGAAAACACGAAATACTACTTTGACCCAGAGAGCCCACTCGCAAGAGCCTCTGGAGCCAACATACCCTCCGCGATTTTAGCGGTAGAAAAAATCATTGATGAAGACGACGAAACTGGCGAGATCTTGATCGCTCTGGACACGGTTTTAAAAAAGGAAAAACTTTCGCAAATAAAACCCACTGGTAATCCAAGAGCCAAGCCAGGTGACCGTTTCGTATTGGGTAAATTAAATGACCAAAGGTCGAAAATCCTAGCGGTCAAGAGCTATCCAAAAAACAGTACGTTTTTGACCGAGTTGGTTTACGAGAATAATGCGCCCTTTGTTCGTGGCGATGAGGATGTTACAGACCCCAGGGCGGTAAGCGTAATGATTCAGCATACTTTCATTAAAATGCCCGAGGACGACTTTACACCGAGAAAGGCTGATTATCGGATGGGCTATTTCACAGACCGAATCACTGATTTAACTAGTCGGAGCGTTGTGCCTTATCGTGATGTGATTAATCGTTGGCATTTGCAGAAGAAGGATCCAAGCGCAGAACTATCGGATCCTGTCCAGCCTATCGTTTGGTGGATCGAGAATACAACCCCATACGAATACAGGGATCTCATCAAAGAGGC
>CAJXCK010000051.1 GCA_913051785.1 uncultured Gammaproteobacteria bacterium | reverse complement strand
TCGGAAAACTGTTCGAACATGTTTTGGCAGATCGTGGCGAGAGATTGAATATATTAGGAGCAACCAGTGGGGACACCGGCAGTGCGGCTATAGCTGGCGTTGCGGGTATGGAAAATATAAAGATATTTATACTTTATCCAAAAGGCCGAATCAGTTCGCTTCAAGAGTTGCAGATGACCACTGTTCCTGATGAAAACGTCCAGTGTATTTCCGTTAGCGGGACCTTTGATGACTGCCAGCGGATTATGAAATCGATTTTTTCTGATTTGCAATTCAAGGCAGCCTATAGCCTTGGCGCCATCAACTCGGTCAATTGGGCCAGGGTGTTGGCCCAAATTATCTACTATGCTTATGCCAGCTTGCAGAAAGATTGTGAATCGGTAGATTTTGTGGTGCCAACAGGAAACTTTGGAAATATTTTTGCCGGGTTTATAGCAAAGAAGATGGGATTCCCGATTGGACGATTATTGGTGGCCACGAATGAGAACGACATCCTCGATCGATTTTTCAAAACAGGTGAATACTCTTTGGGCGAAGTTTTTCGAACCAACTCCCCGGCGATGGATATACAGGTTGCGAGTAATTTTGAGCGTTTCCTGTTTTACCATTTTGATGAGGACGCCAATAAGCTTTGCAGTTTTATGGAGGAGTTTGCGCAATCCGGCAAGGCGTCTATAAGTGGTCCGTTATGCTCTGAAACCTTTTTGTCTTGCTCGATTTCCCAAGCTGAAACCGAGGAAACCATAGCGGAGATTAATTCGAAGTATGGTTACATAGTTGACCCGCACACTGCGGTCGGAATTCGTGCGGCGAATAGCATAGTTACCGACGATCCGATTGTCTGCGTTGCCACTGCTCATCCAGCCAAATTCCCTGACGCTCTCGGGCGAGCTATCGGTCATAGGCCGAGTCACGATCGTCTATCTGGTTTGAGTGATTTGGAGGAAAGAAAACAAGAAGTTCCCGCCGATGAGGCGGAGATAAAAAAAGTGATACACAATTTTACTGCTCCCGCTTGAAGGCGTGAGCTTATTTGGGCTCCGCGATCATTTTTACCGCGTGAGGGATCTCCTTCACTTTAGTCACCACCTTTGTGGCTAAATTCATAGACGGAGCTTTCTGACCTCGCTCATTTAACCAGATGCTCGCTATACCTGCGTTATTCGCGCCAACGATATCGTCCTCGTAATCATCCCCGATATGGATGCAACTTGAAGCCTCTTCACCAGCCTTTTTTAGTGTTGCTTCAAATATCTTTGGGTTGGGTTTACTCACTCCTACGTCTGCACTCGAGACTGCCCCCGACAAGAATTTATCAATCCCGATCATCTTTACGTCTGCGTTGCCATTTGTGAGTGCGTAGACTTTATATCTTTCGCTAAGAGCCTTTAGTACATCAATAGCGCCTTCAAAAAAAACAACTTTATTTCTAAACTCGAAGAATTTGTTGAAAGCTGAGTTCGCCAACATCTTGGAATCTTGGACCGAATTGCCTGCCCGAAAGAATACCTCGCCTAGAAGCAGCTTCCGAAATTCAGTAAGGTTTGACCGTAATTCCGGTTGCTCTCTTAGGAGCCGCTCTCTTATTTCTGAGGTGGTTTCAGAGCAGTAAATATCAAAAGCATTTACTGAGACGGATTTAAGATGGAGCCTGAGCTCTTTTTCCGCTCTTACCATGGTTTTTTCGATATCCCAGAGTGTGTTGTCCAGATCTAATGTAATGAGTCGAATCATTAGAGGCTCACTTTTTAGGGGTTTTTACGTCTGAGGAAGACGCTCTCGGGTGGGCTCGATCATATACCTCAGCAAGGTGCTGGAAGTCTAAGTGTGTATAAATCTGTGTTGTAGATATATCAGAATGCCCCAAGAGCTCTTGAACAGACCTAAGATCCCCTGATGATTCCAGCATATGTGTTGCAAAGCTATGTCTCAAAGAATGCGGATGAACGTCTTGATCTTCCAACTGCCTATAGGCGAGAGCTTTTACTCTCAGCTGTATCGCCCGAGGACTCAGTGGTTTCTCTTTTCTACCTGGAAATAGCCATGCACTGTTGCAAACTGGTTGATACACGTCCAACCATCTTTTGAGCGCTTCAACAGATTTCCTGCCCAAAGGTACCAATCGTTCTTTTTCTCCCTTGCCTAATACTTTGACGTAATGGTCCGCTAAGTCGAGATCATTCAGAGTTAGGTTGCTCAGTTCAGATAATCTGAGACCGCTGCCATAGAAAAGCTCTAAGATGGCTTTATCGCGACATAGTATCCGCTTCCCATCATCATCAAAATCAAGGAGTTTGGAAATCTGATCCGTGTCTAGGGTTTTAGGAAGTAACTTTTGCTTCCTGGGCGCGGCAACTAGTGCAGCGGGATTCGATTCAATCTTGTTTTCGTTTTCTAAGGAGGCAAAAAATACTCTAAGTGAGGAAAGGCATCTCTGAATCGTTGCGCCAGCGTATCCTTTTTTATTTAGCAGGCCTATAAAATCTCGAATATTCTCCGGGCGGATACTTTCAATATCCATGCCGTTCACGGAGGACGAGAAAAGGTTGAGGTCTCTCTGGTAGGCATTAATTGTTGCTTCCGAATACCTTTGGGACGACCCTAAATCGGCTGTATATTTTCTGATTTCGGTTTGAATCCCGCTCATAACTCGATAAGACTGTTGATAACAGACGAAAGAACATCTGCCATGTAACGCACAAACATCGTATCTATTTCCTGTGAAAACATCGCGGGTTCATTGCTGCCGATGCATAACAAACCTCCGCCTCGTACGAGGTCCATTTTGAGAAGTACCGCACTACCAGCCTCATTATATTTAGCTATTGGAAATAGAGACTCCATTTCCTCTTCGCGCAAGCTAGAACATTGTGTTGCTCGGTTGCCTAGCAGCGCTTCGCAAGGGAGCTTTTTCTCATGGAAATGTATATGGTCCAGTCCGTTGATGGTGTCTATTTCGTTCAAATGAATAGAAACGAAGTCAGCGTCGAAATCGATAATCATCTGTGTTGCAAGTGTCTCGTTCAATTCATTCCAGCTTTTTGAATTGATAACCGATAGATTTAGAGATCGAGTTCTTTCAAAAATTTCGTCGTTCGTTTTCGCGCGTCTAACTAATAGAGCTATTTTTTTCCTCATCTCGGTATTTCGCTCGTGAAGGATCTCAAGCTGCTTTTGAGCTAGGGATATTGTGCCGTCCTTTGGGTGATTATTAATTATTGCGTTGAGCGTGCGTTCATTCCTTTCGAGAAAACCAGGATTACTCTCAAGATAGTCAAGAACCTCTTGTTCGCTTAGGCCGTTTTTCTTCATGGATGCTCCTTACTAGGCCCTTCCTTTAGCTTGCTTTAGTCGCGTTTTCCTAGATTTCGCCAGAGTATACGAATGTCGCAGGACCTATCACTTTGAGTTCTGAATCAGGCTCTTCCCAGGCTAAAGACAGTTCTCCTCCAGGCATTTTCACTTTAACCCGATTTGTAACCTGGCCTAAGATTTTTGAGGCTGCAAAAGCAGCTGCCGCACCGCTGCCGCAAGCCGCAGTCTCTCCAACACCCCGCTCATAGACGCGCAGTGCGATTTCCTGGTCATTGATTATTTGGCAAAACTCCACATTTGTTTTATTGGCGAATTTTGAATGATGGCTTACCTCTTTGCCTATCGCGCTAACATCTTGCTTAGAGATGTTGTTCACAAATATTACGGCATGAGGATTGCCAATCGAAATAGGAAAAATACTCAGGCTCCCAGAGTTCAAGTCGATTTCTGCTTCTCCCCGCCCATCACATTTATTGAAAGGTATCTCTTTCCATTCGATTGACGGCCGTTGAAGATACGTTTCAACGATCACCTCTCGGGTTGAAAGATCAAGTACTGTTTTCATTTGGCCCTGTGTCGTTTGCCATTGAAGAGTGTCCTTGCAGCTTAGCCCAAGCCTATTTACTAATAGGGCCACGCAGCGTGAGCCATTGCCGCATTGCTCTGCTTCCGAACCATCGGCGTTAAATATTCGATATCGGAAGTCTACCTCGGGATCCGTTGGGGGCTCTATGACTAGCAATTGATCGAAGCCAACTCCTTTAGATCGATTTGCCCAAGCCTTGATTTGTGCGGTTTTAAACGAAATTTCTTTGGTTATGGCCTCAACCACCATGAAGTCATTACCTAAACTTTGCATTTTATGGAATTTAAGTTTTTGTCTCATTCTTTTATGATCTCTAGCGCGAGTTGATCCTCGATCGTTTCTCTGCGTCTAATAAGTCTCGCGTTTCCGTTCTCTATTAGAACTTCGGCTGCTCGATTTCGGGAGTTATAATTCGAAGCGAGTGACATGCCATATGCTCCGGCCGATAAAACCGCTAATAGGCCGCCTTCATAGAGAGATAAATTTCGATTCTTCGCTAAAAAATCCGCCGACTCACAGATAGGTCCTACGATGTCCCAGTCTTTAGACAATGATTCCGTTTGGGGATTAACAGGCCAAACCTGGTGCCACGCGTCATATAAAGCTGGCCTAATCAGGTCGTTCATTGCTGCATCCGTAATCGCAAAGTGCTTCCCGTTGTTATCTTTTTTTAGATACTCCACTCTTGTAAGAAGCAGCCCTGCGTTAGCAGTTAAGTATCTTCCGGGTTCAATTCGCAGCTGCTTGCCCGTGCCATTCATAATCTTCTCGACCGCCATCGCGAATTTTTGTAGCGGAAATATCTTTTCGTCCTTGTAAGGAACTCCAAAACCGCCTCCGATATTCAGGTGTTTTAGTTGAATACCCTGAGCCTCTAGCTCCCCTGCGAATTGAAGCAATCTCAATAAAGAGTCGATTAACGGTTTTTCAGACCCCATCTGGGAACCAATATGAGCGTCTATGCCCACCAACTCTACATACATAGATGCTTGCGCACTTTTAAAAAGCTGAAGCGCACTCACTTGATCAACCCCGAACTTATTCTCTTTCAGTCCGGTCGAAATGTATGGGTGAGTTAAAGCGTCAATATCTGGGTTGATTCGGACCGAAATGTCTGGCTTTTTTCCGAGAACTCTCGAACGTTCAATTATTCGATCTAGTTCAGGCGCGCTCTCAATGTTAAAGCAATCTATTCCGACTTTTAGCGCAAGGTCAATCTCTGAAACCGATTTTCCTACGCCGGAAAAGATTGTTGCCCGGGGGTCTCCCCCTGCTGCGATAACCCTGTGTAGTTCTCCACCTGAAACAATGTCAAAGCCGCTATTGAGTTGTTTGAGGAGAGAGATAATGTTCACGTTAGAATTCGCCTTTACGGAGTAAAAGATCTTGGAATCAACTCTCCTGAAAGCCGCCTCCAGTTCTCGATACTGCTTCATCAAACTTTTTGCAGAATAAAGATAAGTGGGAGTTCCAATTTCGTTTGCGATTTTCTCGAGAGACACGCCGTCGAAATATGTATCTCCCTCAACCTCCTGGAGCGTTCTGCTTGGCTCTTCACTGAGCAGCTTATAGTTTGCGGGTTCTTCTATCACTTGATAAACACAGATGCAGCTAGAGCGACAATCTATCCCGAGCTTCCTTGATGGCATTCCTTACCTGTTGAGGCGCCGTCCCGCCGTGATGATCCCTGCTGGCTACTGAACCCTCTGGTGTCAGAACACTGTAGATATCATCTCCTATCAAGTCGGTGTCCGCACTCAGTTCGGAAATACTCATTTCATCCAACCTTCTATTCGTTGTTATGGCTCTTTTAACAATCCTTCCGACCAGATCATGTGCGGTCCTAAAGGGCAGGCCCTTCTTTACAAGATAATCGGCTAAGTCTGTAGCCGTGGAGAAGCCTGACTCCGCAGCTTGTCTCATATTTGTGGGCTTTGCTGCGATATTGGGAATCAGGCCGTTGAGCGCATCAACGCAATTGCTCAAAGTATCGACGCTATCAAACAAAGGCTCTTTATCCTCTTGATTATCCTTGTTATAGGCGAGAGGTTGTGACTTCATGAGGGTTAGTAAGGAAATAAGGTTCCCATTAGTCCTGCCGGTTTTTCCTCGGATCAATTCCGGTACGTCTGGGTTTTTCTTCTGCGGCATTATGCTTGACCCGGTACAAAACCGATCTGGTAGCTCGACAAAATCGAATTGATCGCTACTCCACAGTATTAACTCCTCACACCATCTTGAAAAATGCGTCATCGTAATTGCGGCTGCAGAACAAAACTCTATTGCAAAGTCTCGATCACTTACCGCATCCAGAGAATTATCACACACCCCCTGGAATCCCATCTTCTCAGCAGAAAAATCTCTGTCCGGATGGAAAGTTGAACCCGCTAAAGCGGCCGAGCCCATCGGGGAAAAAGAAGTTCTCTTTTTACAATCCATTAGTCGGCCTAAATCCCTCTCCAGCATGGAGAACCAAGCCATTAAGTGATGGCCAAAAGTGATCGGTTGGGCCACTTGCAGATGTGTAAAGCCTGGCATGACAGTCGCAGCATTTTCTTCCGCGAGTTTGGCTATTTCTCTCAGAAGTTGCCGGATCTTGCTTGTTATTTGATCGATTTCTACAATCAAAAAAAGCCGCAAATCTGTTGCGATTTGATCGTTCCGAGAGCGGCCCGTATGCACCTTCTTCCCGGCCTCTCCGATAAGTTCGGTAAGCCGGTTTTCGATGTTCATATGGACGTCTTCAAGATCTACGCGCCAGTTGAATTCACCTCGCAGGACCTCTTCTCTTATCTTTTCGAGGCCTTTGACCATACTGCCTGCTTCCTCTTGCGTTATAACCCCGGTCTCGGACAACATTTTCGCCTGAACTATGGAGTTAGTAATGTCTTGCTCGAACAATCTCTTATCAAAATCAACCGAGGCAGTGAACTCTTGAACGAATGTGTCTGTGGAATCCTTTAAGCGGCCTTGAATTAGGGCTCTCTCAGATTCTGCGGCATCAGGTGTTTTTTCGTCTTTCATTTGATAGCTTTATTTAAATCGTGTTTAGAGAGTCTTTTGTTAGGACCGTTCGTTCACAGTATAACAATTTATGCAGAGCTTCCTGCCGATAACTTTTCATGTTTTAGATCAAGTTCAATAACTTTAAAATAAAGAACGTAAATCCAACTTTTAGATCATGAATTCAATAAGAATAGCCACTCGGAAAAGCCCCCTTGCTCTCGAGCAGGCAAAATTTATAAAAGAAAAATTGTTGGCAGCGCACTCTGGGATCAGTGTTGAACTCGTTGGGATTACCACTAAGGGCGACGTGATTCTGGATCAGCCCCTTCAAGCGATAGGCGGTAAGGGATTGTTTATTAAGGAATTGGAGTTGGCGTTGCTCGATGGCAGAGCCGATATCGCGGTACACTCGGTCAAGGATCTGCCCTATCAACTCGCTGACGGTTTCTGTCTCCCCGTAATTGCTTATCGTGAAGATCCTCGGGATGTGTTGGTAACAGATTTGTGCACAAGCTTCGACGATTTGCCCAGAGGAGCTAGCGTTGGCTCTAGCAGCCTCCGGAGAAAGGCTCAGTTGCAGGGCAAAAGACCGGATTTGGAATTCGTTCCCATTAGAGGAAATGTAGGAACTCGTCTAGAAAAGTTAGACGCCGGTGATTGTGCAGCTGTGGTGCTGGCCTACGCAGGCTTGTACAGACTTAATCTGCTGGAAAGAAATTTCATCGCTCTCTCCACCGATTTGTGCCTACCCGCTGCGGGCCAAGGAGCATTGGGCATTGAATGCCTTAGTGGGAGTCAGGTCATCGACCTCTTAGAACCGCTTTCGGATTCAATGGCAGAGGCTGCGGTACTGAGCGAAAGATATTTGGTCGAGTCTCTACAGGCCGATTGCTCAAGCCCGGTAGGGGCCCACGCTCTTCACCTGGGAGATGGCCAAATTAGTTTGACCGGTGCGGTTGCCAGTGAGACCGGTGACAAGTTAATCCGGAGTTCGGCTGTTGCGAAAACACCTCGTGAGGTCTCAGATAGGGTGTTCGAAGAACTATGCTCTATGGGGTCGCGAGATCTTCTGGGCCCCTAATGACTGAGCTAGATCGAGGCGATGAAGGTGTCCTTGCCAAGATCTGGCTAACTTTGACTAAGCCCTCCTCTGACGGGATAGCCGCTCGTTTGCGAAAAAAAAATTTCGACGTTTTAGTTCGCCCGGTAACACGAATTGAAGCGCTGCCAAGGCCGCAGATAACTTCTGAGATTTCTTTAGCAGAAAAAAATGTATTCCTATCGCAGCACGCGGCTCAAATAGTATTGTCGATTTGCGAGGAGAGTGGGATTCCATTAACCGGGAGATTTTTCGCTATTGGGAAGGCGACAGCGGCAGTCATAGAAAGCAAAAACCCCGCGGTAGCGGTTGAAGTCCCCAAAAGACAAAGCTCAACAGGTTTATTGGGTCTTCCTGAGCTTGTGCCAAAGAGTTCAGGTGGCGAATTAATGAAAGATGATACGGTCACAATTTTTTGTGGCGAGGATGGTAAGGATCAAGTGGCCAGAGCATTGGAGCAGCACTGTATTTTTCGAGAAATCCATGTGTATCGAAGGAAGGAAACTGAATTTGGAGAAGTAAACATTTCTGAAATAGACGCAATCATTTGTGGATCCTTGCATGCTTTGAAAGCGATTCACGATAAGCATGAAGCTCAATTAAAAGCCAAGGATCTGTCAATAGTGGTAGTCTCGTCTCGAATAGCAGCTTTAGCTTGTGCGTTAGGATACAGAAGAATTATATGTTCAAGTGGAGCCAATACTGAGTCTATTGTCGCATGCGTGACTGTCCTAGATCTTAAGTAGGTTCGTTTGCTTGAGCCGGAGTTAAAATCTGACTCGAACATCAAGAGAGGTATCAGCAATCAGCGTGCAGGAGAAAAACAGGAAACATAAAACTATCTCGCTAGCGTTCGTTAATTCGATCGTGTCACTTTTGATCATTGCTTTTCTCGGTTGGATCTATTTTTCCGTTGGTCCTCATTTGCTTTCCTCGAACTATGATTTGATCGACAGATTGATCGAAATAGAGTCGGAGACGGACAGGATTTCCCAAGAGGTCGATAACACTCGAGGAGATTATCTCTCAAGCAGCGTTTACGAGGAGGTTTCAGTCGAGATAAGTGCGTTTAAAGAAAGGATCACTCTTCTGGAATCGAAGGTATCTGAATCTTCGAGTTTGACAAACGATGCGACTGACGGGAAGGATGAGGAGCTAGCAATATTGATCGCATTTGCTTTGGTTCAGAGTGCGGAATCCGAGCTCAATTTTTTTGGCCGAAATGAACAAAGTTCGCTCTTAATTCGCCTAGCAAGAAAGAGCCTAAAAAGGGCCGAGTTACCTAACAATAGTCCAGTTTTCAGAGAATTAGATCGCATTGAGGAATTGATTGAATCGGCAGGAACTCCGGCCTTATCTCCAGTATATGAGCGTTTATCCAAAATTACCGAGGCTCTTGTAGAAGCTAGCAAAAAGGAAAAGAGTGGTTCAGCAAGTGCCCAGAAATCGGAGACGCGTCCAAAAAGCATTTTGGAAACGTTCTTTGATGAGCTCAAACTGCTTGCCTCGGTGAGGTTTGCCCCTGGCAAATCCTCGAAAGAACTTTTAGGCGACTCGGGATTGGTTGGAGGCTTCTTTCGAACTAAGGAACTAATATTCTTGGTGTCAAAAATTCAGAGAGAAATTGCTGAAAATAGATTACACGAAGCCAGGAGGACGACTGGTATTTTGCGGATTATGCTGCTGGACGATTCGGGTGGGCTATCAATAATTATCGAGCAAGTGAAGGAAGTTGAGAGTCTCTTGTCGAGGCATCAAAGAGTCGACTTTGGTGCTGTCCTCACTCTTATTAGCCAGCAATTAGCGAAGGGCCAATAAAATTAGAATGTATTTTCTTGTTCTATCTGTGGTATTCGGTGCCTTTCTGGGCTCGATGGCTTTGGAAGACCCTGGAGTCGTTTTTATTGCTTTTGGTGGACTAAGTGTAACGACAAGCTTCGTTTTCCTTAGTGTCTCTGTTTTTGCGATACTTTTTGCAGTGTACTTTTTTTATAAAGTAGTGAAGCGTATTTTTCCTTGATGGCGTCGTATGCGATAGAAGGTATTAGTCTCATTTCCTCATGGAATCGAAAAACTCGTTATTCGTCTTAGTCTCTTTCAGCTTATCCAAAATAAATTCGATAGCTGTAATGTCGTCCATATCATGCAGAAGCTTTCGCAGAATCCAGACCCTCTGGAGCTCGTCCTCAGACATTAGAAGTTCTTCTCTTCGCGTTGCTGATCTTCTTATATTTATGGCTGGGTATACTCGCTTTTCTGCGATTTTTCTTTCCAGATGGAGTTCTTGATTGCCAGTGCCTTTGAACTCTTCATAGATAACTTCATCCATTTTTGAGCCGGTATCAATCAGGGATGTCGCAACTATTGTTAAGCTGCCACCTTCTTCTATGTTTCTCGCAGCTCCAAAGAAGCGTTTGGGTCTCTCCAGGGCGTTAGCATCGACCCCTCCGGTAAGCACCTTTCCTGAGGAAGGGACAATCGTATTGTAAGCGCGAGCGAGTCGGGTCATGGAGTCTAAAAGGATGACCACATCTTTTTTGTGCTCGACGAGTCTTTTGGCCTTTTCAATGACCATTTCTGCAACTTGCACATGCCTCGCTGGCGGTTCATCAAAAGTAGATGCAACTACCTCTCCGCGCACTGAGCGCTGCATTTCTGTAACCTCCTCTGGTCTTTCATCAATCAGCAAAACAATTAAAACTGTTTCAGGGCTATTCACAGAAATTGATTGAGCGATATTTTGTAGGACTAGAGTTTTACCTGCTTTTGGTGGGGAAACGACTATTGCTCTCTGTCCTTTTCCTATTGGCGCTACAAGATCGATAATTCTCGCTGTTAAGTCTTCTGTGCTCCCGTTGCCTCTTTCTAGTTGAAGCCTATCGTCTGGAAATAGAGGGGTGAGATTTTCGAAAAGTACTTTGTTCGTCTTGTTGTTTGCCTCGCTAGAGTTGATTTCATCGACTTTCAACAGGGCAAAATACCGCTCCCCGTCTTTTGGCGGCCTTATTTTTCCTGCAATTGAATCACCAGTTCGTAAATTGAATCGCCTAACCTGACTTGGTGACACATAAATGTCATCGGGGCCAGCCAGATAAGAACTGTCTGGCGATCTTAAAAAGCCAAATCCATCTTGTAGAATCTCGAGGGTTCCTTCCCCGTATATATCCTCTCCGCTTTTAGCTTGTTTTCGAACAATCGCCGCGATTACTTCTTGTTTTCTGGATCTTCCAACATTATCTATCGACATTTCGCGCGCCATTTCCATCAACTCGGAGACCGGCTTTTGTTTTAGCTCTGAAAGGTGCATCGTCATACTCTTTGACCTGAATTAGCTTATTGCTTGGACGCCCAAAGCTGCGAAGAGGTACCTTTCTTAAAAGATGCGCTTGGTAGCAAGGGGTGATGGATTATTATTTGAAAGCCCTCGCGTTAAAAAAATTGACGGAAGGGACTCGGCAAAGTTTAGAGAAAACAGGGCTCTCGTCAAGCCCTGCGGAGATCAGTATTAAACGGAACGAGAGTACCTAAATATTGTCATCAAGGAATGACTGTAACTGAGTCTTTGATAATGCTCCAACTTTAGTAGCCTCTACCTCACCATTTTTGAATAGTATCAGCGTTGGTATACCCCGTATTCCATAGCGAGGCGGCGTTTCCTGGTTCTCGTCAATATTCATTTTGCAAACTTTTATTTTCTCACCGTATTCTGATGCAACCTCTTCCAGGATAGGCGCAATCATCTTGCAAGGGCCGCACCATTCTGCCCAGTAGTCGACTAGAACGGGTTTCTCAGATTGTAGGACATCTGTGTCAAAGCCCTCATCGCTTGTGTGTAATATGTTTTCGGCCATTGCTCGTCGCCTCTATATACTTGTTATAAGAAAATAATCACGAAGATATCGAAATATTAAAGTGCTAAGCCCTCCAGTGAAAGCCCTACGGAGAGTTTTTATGCCGCAACAACCAGTCTTTGGCGAAGTAAGTCAAGATACCGTCAGCTCCCGCCCTCTTGAAACATAAAAGCGATTCGTCAATTGCCTCGGGCCGCATATATGACTTGGAGATTGCAAGTTTCAACATGGAATACTCGCCACTGACCTGATAGGCGAAGGTGGGGACTTTAAATTTATTCTTTACCTCTTTAATAACATCCAGATATGGCATTCCTGGTTTTACCATGACCATATCTGATCCTTCTTCGAGGTCCAATGCCACCTCATGCAAAGCCTCCATAATGTTAGCTGGATCCATCTGATAAGTTTTTTTATCACCGCTCCCGAGCTTCTTCATTGATCCGACGGCCTCTCGAAATGGTCCGTAATAGGCTGAGGCGTATTTTGCCGAATAAGACATAATGCGTGTATTGATCAAGTTGCTCTCGTCAAGGGCGGCTCTAATCGCTCCTACCCTTCCATCCATCATATCGGAGGGCGCAATAATATCTGAACCAGCCTCCGCGCAAACTTTGGCTTGCTCGCATAATGAGATGATTGTCTCGTCATTAGCTACATACCCTGAAGAGTTTAAAACACCATCCTGCCCATGGGTGGTATATGGATCTAAGGCAGCATCTGTAATGACGCCCAGTTGCGGCAGCTTTTTTTTGATCGCGCTGACGGCTCTTGGGATTAGCCCTTTTGGATTAAAGGCTTCTTCACCCCTCTCTGAGCGCAATTTTTTCTCAACATTTGGGAACAATGCGACACAAATTAATCCTAATTCGTAAAGCTTAGAGAGCTCTTTAATAGCCTCATCTACTGTCATCCTCTCGATGCCAGGCATGGAAGAGATGCGCTGCCTCCTCTTCTTCCCCTCGATCAAGAAAATAGGGTAGATTAAGTCGGCGCTGATCAAGTGGTTCTCAGAGACCATTTTCCTTATGAAGGGTAATTCCCTATTCCGTCTCAGTCGTGTGTTTGGGAATTTCCTCAATGTGGACTCCAGATTGCCTTGTTATTCCAGCGAACTTTTACGGTTTCATTCAGGAAGATGTGGGAGGAGCCTCATCTCGAAAAGTGCTGCATTGCTTGCTCTGATTTACCGCTTAAGTTGTCTCTAGTGTTCGATAATTCCGACCTTACGGAGGTGCTAACTGGCGTCTTTAGTTGCGAGCGCCTCAGCAGATGAGGAGGCGCTACGAGAAGACCGGGACGCCTTTCTTGGTGGCTTACGTAGCTCTTCGATCAATTGATTTCCTACCCAGGTCAAGACTTGCTTCCAAGCCCTGTATTCTCTTTGAGCCGCTCTCGTCTCTCCCATTTCGGCAATTCCAAGCCCGGTGTCTGCGGCTTTTTGGTAAACAGGAGAATCTTTCAGTTCGGCAATTTTAGGGATATCAATACAAGCCAGAAAACTTAGAAATCCGTCAGAGGTCTCGCACCCACCGACGCTTCTATTTTCCAGCAGACCCACTGGTCTGGGCCTGGATCGATATAGTCGATGTGTTAAGAGGCCTGTTAAGAATTTCTCAGTTGCCTTGATGTCAAAAGACGAGCTCATTGTGGGGACGATAAAAATGTCTGATATCCGAATCAACCTTTCCAGTTCACTGTCAGAGATCTTTCCGGCAGTAGCGTCAATTATAATGAAAGGCGCGGATTCATATTTATACCTTTGAAAGGAGAGGGTCTCCTTTCCTGTTTTATTGGAACTGCAGGCTACCGCTTTAAGTGGTTTAATCCGCGAGTTTTCCTCGCTAGCTATTATTCTATTGTGCGACCACAGGACAGAACTGCCTTGTGGATCATAATCCCATAGCACGACCTCCTTGCCTTGGTTATGCAGACCAACCGCCAGGTTAGTGGCCACAGTCGTTTTACCGCAACCGCCCTTGCTGTTCGTGACTAGGATGTGTGTGCTCATGCTGCAAATAAACGCCTCGAGGCGTGTTTCCTGTATACAAAAGATCACCCGACCGGTTTATGAAGAGGCCGCCAGGCAAACGGTAGTAAAAAATAAACCTACTCGCACTACCTACAAATAGAATCCTTCAAGAAAAAGAGGTTATCAGTAGAGTTGAGCTAGAACCACCATTAATTTTATTTCTCGCTATGTTTCCGGAAGGCTAGCTCTTCAAGCTAGCCCTTTCCTAATCTGCAAGACTGATATAAATATTATCGCGGCAAAGAAAACACTCAACCAAGCAGGGATGCTCAGTCCAATGAAAGACCAGCTCACCTCAGCGCAATTGCCTGAGCCGGAGGTCATTGCAACAATTAATTCCCAAACCGGGAAATTCTCGGCCATATAGGTAAAGCCAGGCCCGCAAGCTGGAACTTGGTCAGCAGGTAGGTTTTGTAGCCAGAGTTGTCGCAGGGAGAAGCCGGTGCCAGTGACCGCGCAAGCAGCAGTAAGAAGTGGATATATACCCCAATTCGGATTGTGCATGATCCCTGCTAATGCCACGAATGCACCCATTAATAGCCAAAATCTCTGCATCATGCATAGCGCACATGGCTCCAGGGACATTGCATGCTCCATAAATATCCCTGCGGCCAAAAGGATACCGGATAGAAAAAGCACCGATATCGCCAGATCTGTTGATGAGAAATCTCGCATCTTCAACTTAAATATATTAGTTAATGTTGACTATTATTTTCCCGGTCGCCGTTCTCTTTGCAAGGCAATTCAATGCATCGCAAAATTCGTCCAGCCTGAACTCTGCTCCAATCAAAGGACTTATTTTCCCGGTTTTGTGAAAGTTTAGGATTTCGTCAAAATTATCAGAGTTCTCTTTGGGGTACCTTGCACTGAAGGAGCCATAAAAAACACCAATCACCTGGCAGCTTTTTAGCAGAATGAGATTGGTGGGTACTTTGGGTATTTCTCCACCCACGAAGCCGACAACGAGCACGCGACCATACCAATTTATGCATCTCATGCATTGATCGAAAAGTTCTCCACCAACAGGATCGTAAATAACATCCGCGCCTCTTCCGCTCGTTATGTCTTTGACCTCATCTTTTAGCTTTCCGTCTGTGTAATTGATTAGGTGATCCGCCCCGGCGTTCTTGGCGACTTGAAGTTTCGCTTCGGTTGATGCAGCTGCTATAACTGTTGCTCCCATGGTCTTACCTAATTCGACGGCTGCCAGGCCTACTCCACCGGCAGCGCCAAGCACTAGGAGTGTTTCTCCATCTTTTAGATTGGCCCTCTGTTTTAACGCATAGTAAGAAGTGCCATAAGTGGTGCTGATTCCGGCGGCGGTTTGAAAATCTAGGTGATCTGGCTTTTTTTTGAGAACTGAACTGGGAACCGCAATTTTTTCGGCAAAGCAACCATGACCAATGCTGCCAAAAACTCCCTCTCCAACCTTGTAGTCCGCGACCTGGTCTCCAATTTTCTCAATGAAGCCAGAGAATTCGCCACCTGGTGAAAAAGGAAATTCAGGCTTGAATTGATATTTTCCCTCGATCATAAGAATGTCAGGAAAGTTTATTGCACTGGCTTTGACCTTTACTAAAACATCTGTAGGGCCAATGGAGGGCTCATCTATCTCCTCAAGGCTAAGGGTCTCTGGTGTGCCAAAATCTTTGCAAAGAACGGCCTTCATTTCATTTAAATCTCATCGCCTGGATCCAGAATATTAACTCGACTAAAGCGCGCGTTACAGTTTCGTTTAGCTAGCCACTAAACGAGTCAAAAGCGCTCCAGTTAGCCGTATGTTCTCGCATTTCGTTAAGACAGCTCCGAAACGAAACCTCGCATTTCTCTAAAGCGGAACCCATTGATTGGATCGAGTGCTCAGAAAGCTCAGGCCTCCCCAATCTTTTCATGACGCCAGAGGTAGCAAGCTCGATGTTGCTCCAATGTTGATAACCCGCCAAAAGATCTTTCTTCCGCATAAATGAAACAAACTCCATATTTTTTTGGGGAATAAAGGCGCCAAATTTATTCAGAGCATGATATGTGTCGCTAGTCAGGTCTTTCAATGCCCTGTTTGACCAGCTTGCCCAGTGATTAGCCAAAAAATGGTCTGCGAGGATATCAAAGTAGATTGGGACGAAACGCCGAAGTTTCTTGGGGTAAAAACTGTTAGTTGACTTCACAGATTCGCTTTTGTTTGAGAGGGCGTCAATTCTCCTATGGAGGGTGATACCGGCAACTAATTCTCTAGGCCAGTCCTGGTTAACCCTTCCTTTGTGGAAGTCACATATGATTGCTCCTGCTAAGAGTCCTTCACGCTCTTCTGAACTACAGGTCCATTGGAAAGAGGCACTGTCGGCGAGCATACAATGAGCCAAAAAATTCAAAAGCGATTCAGACAGCCACGTAATCTGCGAGAAATTTTTCGAAGGGCACTTCGGACAACTGCTCTAGGTCCTTTTGAGTTTTTAATGATCTCTTTACCTCTTTGTCGTAGATCTCTTGCTGTCTCTTTGAGAGCGAACTAGCCTTGAGTGTCTGAAGATGTTGGCTCGCCAAGTCTAATGAAAAGTCTATAAAGGACCCCTTCTTTCTTATGGATTCGAGAATTCGTGAAGAAAGTGTAGTGCTGGGCTCCCTAGTTTGCGAGAAGCGTTTTTGAAAAGAGCGACTATAAGCTAGAGTTTTATTTGCGCTGTCCAAGATTTCTGCGGCTACCGAACAGGCATCTAAAACATCCTTGGCGTACTCTCTAAGAAGACAGGGTCTTCCGTCTTTACTAAGTCGTAGTAGTTCGTCTCTTCCTGTTTCCGCCACGAGCTTTTGATTCTTATCGATTGACGAGAGTTCTTGGGGGCTATCTAGAGGACTTTTCGAAATTGCGCACGCAAGCAAAAACGTATCTATGAAGTAACAAGCTTCAGCCGAAATACCGCCAGCTTCAAAGGGATCAAGATCAATACATCGAACTTCGAGGTACTCAATACCATTTTCGCTCAGAGCATGGATCGGCCTCTGGTTAGAGCGTGAAATTCGTTTAGGCCTGATATTTGAGTAGAATTCATTTTCTATCTGCAATATTGCATCATTGAGTTGCTGGTAGTTCCCGTCGATTGGTTTGAACCGTCGGTAGGGTCCATAGGTTTCTTTAAGGCCCGGGGTAAGTGCCTGACAGTAGGCTTCAATGGAGTTGTATGAAATATCGAGATTCGCTTGGGCTGCGCTGACATAGCCAACATCGCTCATTCGAAGACATGTAGCGAATGGAAGCCCGAGTGAGTCCCCAGCCATGTCCACCAGAGAAGAGGCTTCTTTGTGGTTAAAGGATGAGTCAGCTACGGGGGAACCCCCGAATAAGTAGATAAGAAGCCATGAATATCTGCGGAAGTTTCTCATCATACCCAGATAAACCAGAGTTTTTGTGGGTTCGTCTGTTATACCTAGCGTCAGCCAAAAACTTTCTGGAAATGAGAAGTTGTAGTGAATGCCAGACACCATCTGCATGGTTTTCCCGTATCGATTCCCCAAACCCCGGCGATACACGGTTTTGGCCATTCCGGCATTTGATGATCCGTAACGACCTACGGGTATATGCTCGGGATCTTTTGGGAGTATGCAAGGCATGCTGCAGGGCCAAATTGCTTCTCCCTTAGCTAAGTTCTCCCAAACAAAACGGTGAATGTCATTTAACTCATCCAGACATTCGACAGCTTTTGGGTGGACGGATGTAATGAGCTCGAGTTGCGCTTCACTAAAGTCAGTGGTGATCCAAGAGTGGGTTAAGGCGGAACCGAGTGCATCTGGATGTGGCATAAGCGAGAGATCGCCAGAACCGCTGCAGCGCAAACTCTCCTTTTCAATGCCTCGCTTGAGTCCGGATACGCAGGAGGGGTTGGTCTCTATTGTTGAAATAATGTTTTTGTCGATTTTCAATTAAAAAGAAGCCTGTTGTTATAGCCATTCCGAATTTTCACGCCTGATTGGTATCCTTTCTTCAATCGAGGTTTGTCAATGAGATATTTTTGCTTTCCTCGC
>CAJXCK010000050.1 GCA_913051785.1 uncultured Gammaproteobacteria bacterium | reverse complement strand
CGCTACCAAAAGAATCGATTGTTTGATCAACCATCGCCATGACTTGATTCTCGTCTGTCACATCACATTCGACAGCTATCGCCTCCCCCCCTGAGAGCCGAATTTCTCTTACCACATCTTCTGCAAGAGGGAGGCGCTTATCAGCAAGCACAACATGGCCGCCCTCCTCCGCTATCCGCAGAGCAGCACCTCTTCCAATACCGCTTCCACCTCCTGTCACAATAACGACTCTGCCTTCTAATCTCAGCATTACTTACTCTCCCAAAAGTAACTGTTTTTAATACTCAATTAACCACACAGCAGCACCGATCAGTTCGTTCCGACAGATTCTACAAAATCTTTTATGTCATACGCGGTCCTTTGAGGGGCTTCATACATCGGCAAATGACCGATTTTCTCGTATGTTTTAACCTCTACGTTTGGAATATTTTCTTCGAAGTATTTCAAACTACTAACATCAATAATGTTGTCCTGTTCTCCATGAATAACTAATGTCGGCACCACAATATCCCTAAAGATTTGAGGCCCAGGAGATTCGGATCGCTCCGTCCGTGAACCGAACATTGACAGTATGGCGGCCCGCGAGCCCTCCATTAAAGTAAGTTCATGAAATTGATTGGCAAGCTCTACGGTTGCTAGTTTTTGGTCATATACAGAACTACTCAGTCCCTGGGTCGCAAAAAACTTAGGCGTAAACTTGGTCAGAAAACTTTTCATTAAATCTGATCGCATGAGACGCCAGGCTATCGGAGTTTCTCGCTCTTTTTGTTCCATCGGTTGATTGCCCTGCTCAACTCTAACCCCGCTCGAAGCTAGAAGTATCAAGCCGAGCAACTGATCTGGATAATCGAGAGCGAAGCGCCACGAGACACCACCACCCATGGAGTTGCCGGCAATAAAAAATTCACCAAGCTCCAATTGTTGGCTGAGCTCTCGAACGACCTCAACGAAATTTTTGGTCGAGTAGTCGTTACTCGGAACAGCTCCCGTTAAACCAAACCCTGGAAGGTCGAGACTAATGACTCGAAAATCATCAGCAATCAGTGGCACTAGTCTGGAGAAATTAAAGAGTGATCCGTTGAATCCGTGGATTAGTACCAATGGAGTTTTCTCGGCATGCCCCTCATCCCGATAATGAATCCGGGCACCGTTTTCCATCAACATAAACTTTGATGATGAGCCTCCATATTTTGCTTCTAGTTCACTTCTATCTATATCGAAGTACACTCCGTTTAAAATCGAGACAAAGAGCAAAACAATCGTCAGCAATCCGCACCCTTTAAGCAATCTTTTCATTTCACCCCCTCTCAAACTTCCCCAGGGCTAATCTAACTAAAACAAGCTAAACCCTTCCCTGCAGCCTTATCTATACTCACGTGGATCGAAAATTAATTTTTCAATTCACCTTAAACCAAAATAGAATCTACGGCGCGAAAAAACAAACTAACGGAATATAAAGCTATATGAATACGACGCATGGCAAAGACAAAAGAATCGTCGCAGACAGCATGGGCGAAATGGAAGTAGACGCTAATGCCCTGTACGGAGCCCAAACGCAAAGAGCCATTGATAATTTTCCCGTCAGCGGACAGGTAATGCCTGAAGACTTTATCCGAGCTCTCATTCTCGTGAAAGCAATCGCTGCGAAAACTAATGCTGAACTTAATTGTCTCGATAAAAGCATCTCAGAAGCTATTGTCTCGGCAAGCAATAGTTTATTAGAAGACCCTAAGCTAATGTCGCACTTTCCAATAGATGTGTTTCAGACTGGTTCTGGGACCAGCTCAAATATGAATGCAAACGAAGTGATTGGCGCCCTAGCATCCGAAATCGCCGGTGAAGAAGTCAATCCCAATGATCATGTCAATTTCGGACAAAGCAGCAATGATGTCATCCCGACCACAATCCACATCTCCGCGGCAATCTCATCTAAGCGCAAATTGATACCGGCACTTGAAGGGCTGCGAGATGAGATTATTCAAAAAGCTGATTCGGTAAAGGGGTATTCAAAGACAGGTCGAACACACCTAATGGATGCCATGCCGATCAGAATGGATCAGAGTTTATTGAGCTGGGCAGACCAAATTGACGCGGGAATCAGTGGCATTGATAGAGCACTTACCTATATCTGCACGCTGGGCCTTGGCGGCACAGCCGTCGGTACGGGCATCAACACACATCCAGAGTTTGGTCAAACTTTCGCCAAATTGCTGTCAGCTGAAACCGGAATTAACTTTTCGTCTGCTGACAACTTTTTTCCATACATCGGGTCTCAAGATGCTGCCGTAGGGCTTTCAGGGCAACTAAAAATGCTTGCAGTTTCTATAATCAAAATATCAAACGACCTTAGGTGGATGAACTCTGGGCCATTGGCTGGACTTGGCGAAATTACCTTGGAGGCACTTCAACCAGGATCATCGATAATGCCGGGTAAGGTGAATCCGGTGATTCCTGAGGCGGCTGCGATGGTCGGGGCTCAAGTCATTGGCAATGATGCAGCGATTACTGTTGCTGGTCAGTCCGGAAATTTTGAATTAAACGTAATGCTGCCGGTGATCGCCTCTAACTTGTTAACGAGCATCAAGATATTAGGCAACGTTTCGCTTCTGTTGGCGAAGAAGGCTATAAAAACTTTCGAGGTCAATGAAGAAAAGCTGACTGAAGCTCTGCATCGCAACCCAATACTTGTCACGGCCCTGAATCCAATAATCGGCTATGCCAAGGCCGCGGAAATAGCGAAGAAAGCTTACGCTGAAAATCGTCCTATCATTGAAGTTGCTCAAGAAAACACTGACATTCCAAAAGATGAACTGGAGAAACTGCTTGATCCGATGAAATTGACCGAGGGTGGCCTCTAAGGAGACCGTAAACCAATGACCGAAGAGCAAAAATATCTTTTCGACATATTCGGCTACATAGTCGTACCCAATGTTCTGAAGAAGACAGATATCGAAAGACTTAGAAGCACCATTGCCCGCTCAACTGAGCAATTTCCTCCGGTACCACAGGAAGAGGGTCCACTTCATTGGGATCCGATTTGGCGAAATCTCCTCGACAATCCGGTCGTAGACCCCCTTCTAGAGGCGCTTATTGGGAATCCCGACCTGCGCAAAAGTAGAGCTAACCGAAATCGACCGGCCAAACCGACTTACAGATTAGACCACATCAACGTGCATACACATGTGGCAAAAGGATTCGCCGGAGGTGTACTTCACGGTGGTTGGAACGGAGTGTCCGGTTTTTATCGATATGACAACGGCACCTTATTTAATGGCCTAACCACAGTCAGTTTTGAACTTTATGATACCCATGGGAATAACGGTGGGTTCGCTTGCATCCCGGGCTCTCATAAAGCAAATATTCCCACACCCAAGAATTGGCTGGACCTTAGCAAAGGGGTTCACCCCTCAGTCACAAGAGTCTCCGCTTCCGCGGGTGACGCGATCATTTTCACGGAGGCTTTGACTCATGGAACACTTCCGTGGGATGTTGAGGATCAAAGAAGCACTGTGTTCTATAAATTCTCGCCTCACACGCTGAGTTGGTCAGCAGATTTTTTTGACATGAGGGACTTTGTTGGCTACGCGGATATGGACGACAGGAAACTGGCTCTTCTAGAGAAACCGAACGCCAGATATCCAAAAAGACCGCTAAGCTAGCTCTTTTTGTATAGACTCAGAGGCTCCTAGGCCCTAACTCCTTCAGACCCATTGATCGTCTTATTTTTCCAACTTTTCACTAAAAAAGTAGCTATAAAAAATAGAGTGAAAACACAAATGATTGTTGGAGCCGGGGCGCTATCCAAGAAAAAACTGAGATAGATACCGAGAAAAGAACACACGACAGAGATTGCGACTGACAGCACTATCATTGATTGAAAACGTTTTGTTAACAGATATGAGATAGCGCCAGGGGTTATTAACATTGCTATCACCAAAATCATGCCGACTGCCTTTAGAGCACCGACCACCGTGACACACAAAATACTGAGTAGTCCATAGTGCAAAAGTCTGTTTGACAAACCCGCCACCGATGCATGAACCGAATCAAAAATATAGAGCACCAAATTCCTGCCAAACATAAACAAAAGAACCAAAACCAGGCTCGCTAAGCCAAATGATTCAAGCACATCACGCCAAGACAACCCGAGCAGATCGCCGAACAAAATATGGTCAAGATGAACCGTCGTTTCTATCCTCGATATCAATACGATACCCAGGGCAAACATAATCGAAAATACTAAGCCCATTACAGTATCCTCTTTCAGGCGACTATTCTCGGTCAGGAATCCTGTCAGGAGCGCACAGGCCAGCCCAGCGAGAAAGCCGCCTAGCGCAAACGAGAACCCCCATATATAGGCCAGCACCACACCAGGCAAAACGGAGTGAGAAATTGCGTCTCCTATCAAAGCCCACCCTTTTAGGACTATAAAACACGACAGAATCGCGGTCGGAATGGAAACAGCTACTAAAATGAGAAAGCCTTGCCGCATAAATAAAAACAGGAAAGGTTCAAATAAAATGTCCAAAAAAATACCCTTCTTTTTAATATGCTTTTGATGAGCGTCTAACGAGATAACCGTACTTAGGCGCAACTAAAAAAACGATAAAAAAGATAATACCCTGGAGGCAAACAATTATGCCGCCGGTAGCGGCATCCAAAAAGTAACTCAAATAAGCTCCCAAAAAAGAGGTCAAAACCCCCAGAAGCGAGCTAATTAAAATAGTTTTTTCGAAACGATCGCTCAGTAGATAGGCTGTCGCGCCGGGTATAATTACCATTGCAATTACTAGGAAGGCACCAACCGTTTGCAGAGCAGCAACAGTAGCGGCACTCAATAAAGTAAAAAAAAGAACCTTCATTAATCTCGTATTCTGACCAAGGGATTGCGCATGAAGTTCATCGAAAAATAGCACCAGAAAATCTTTCCATAACACCGCCAAGCAGGCGATCGTTACTGCGCAGATGATTAGCAACTGGAGCGTATCAGCAGGACTAATGGACAGAATATTGCCTAAAAATATCGATCTCACATCTATAGGAATCGGTGATACCGAGACCAAAAAAAGGCCGAACCCAAAAAATGAAGTAAAGATCAGTCCAATAATTGTGTCCTGTTTTAGCTTTGTCTTTTCGTGGAGGAACAGGATTGTAGTTGCTGCCAACCCGCCAGCAAAAAATGCACCAATGGCGAACGGCAGTCCGAGCATATAGGCCAGAGCCACTCCGGGCACAACCGAATGAGAGAGCGCGTCACCAATCAAAGACCAACCCTTTAGTATGATAAAAGCCGAGAGAAATGCACAAACTCCGCCAACTAATGAACCCACTGTCATTGCTCTGAGCATGTAATCATAAGTGAAGGGTTCTGAAAGGAGCTCAAGCATCTCAGTCAGTCTGACTTTTCATCATCACCATAAATGACGACCGGCCTCTCGTCATCGGATAGTACAACGACCTCTCGCCGATCATCGTCGTTGTGCAGCTCAGTAGCAGATAGGACGTAACGTCGCAAAACGCCTTCGAATGCGTTAGTCAGATTTTCTTGAGTAAAAACTTTTGTTGTTTCTCCTTCGGCCAAAACAGTCTTGTTTAACAAAATGGTCCGATCGCAAAACTCCGGAACACTGCCGAGATTGTGAGTAGAAATCAGCATCACTTTCCCTTCAGCCTTCATCTCACGAAGCAACTCCATGATCTCCTCTTCGGTATTTACGTCTATCCCCGTGAAAGGCTCGTCCATCAGTATGATCTCGCTCTGCTGCGCCAGAGCCCTTGCCAGAAAAACTCGTTTTCTTTGCCCACCCGACAACTCGCTGATTTGTCTGTTCTCTAGCTCTAGCATTCCAACTTTAATTAAAGAGTCTTCTACGATTTCATAGTCCTTTTGTTTCGGTATTTTTAGAAACCCCATGTGTCCATAACGACCCATCATTACAACGTCTTTAACCAGGACTGGAAAATCCCAATCGATCTCTTCGTTCTGAGGCACGTAAGCGACCAAATTTGCCTTAAGAGCGTCTTTTACTGACCCTCCGAAAAGCTCAATCCTTCCTCCTGAACTTTTAACAAAGCCCATAATTGCCTTGAACAAAGTCGATTTGCCACTTCCATTGATTCCAACGAGTGCTGTTATTGACTGGCGCGGTATTGAGAACGAAGCATTATCTAAAGCCTTATGGCCATTGCTATAGACAACCGATAATTTTTCAACAAGCAGGCTAGGTTCCTTCACTAAGAGCCTCATAAATCCTATCTAAAGTTTCGCTAATCAGTTCTATATAGGTAGGCACAGGACCTTTTGCATCACTTAGAGAGTCTACGTATAAGACACCTCCATAAGCGGCGCCTGTTTCTCTTGCAACCTGCAGAGCTGGTTTAGGCGATATCGTGCTTTCGCTAAAAATTGCGGGTATCTTAAATTCATTGATCAAATCAATAACCCTTTGTATCTGCCGAGGCGTTCCTTGACCATCTGAGTTCATTGGCCACAAATAGGCTTCTCTCAATTCGAATTCTGCGGCGAGATAACTGAATGCACCTTCCGAAGTCACTAACCATTTTCGCTCTTCAGGAAGTTCGCTGAATTTCTGATAGTAATTCCCAAATATTTTGCTCAGTCTTTCTTTGTAAATATTCGCATTTAATTCGTAAATATTAGCATTTTGAGGGTCATGCTGAGAGAGAGCCCTCTCGACATTGTCAACGTAAATCATCACATTTGCTGGCGACATCCATGCGTGAGGGTTAGGCTTATCCTTGTAAGGCCCCTGACGAATACTGATTTTTTTGATATCGCTACTTATGACCACACTCGGCACGCCGTCTAAGTTCTGAAAAAATTTATTGAACCATAGTTCAAGGTTGAGGCCATTATAAATTAGAAGGTCGACCCCACTCGCCCTACGAAGATCACCGGGAGTCACCTGATAATTATGTATTTCTGCATTGGGTTTCGTGATGGACTCGACTGACGCTGCGTCACCAGCAACGTTTTTTACAATATCGGCAATCACAGTAAAAGTGGTCATCACCTTTAGTTTTTTCTCGTCCGCGTGCAGAGGTAGGACGATAAACGTAAGGATTAACAATATGAGTTTGATATAGCTGCGCATACTATAAAGACTGCCAATGTTTTCTGAAAGCGTGATCTTGATTACCCCAACTTTACAACCGACAAGACATTTTTCCTGGGTCCACCCTTCTTATCTTCTCAACAAAGAAAAAAAATTCGTATTTTATTCTTCGGGCTCGGCTTCTCTCAGTCGAGCCAACATAGGAGAGTCTAATCGAAAAAAGTCAGGGATTACGCGCCAAACCCTCTAACCTTCTAAACCTTTTATTCCATTCCTTAAACAATAACAACGTCTCCTAGAGAGGCGTCAAACCTGAATTTTGCTAACTCCTGATAATCTCAGAAATTATCCCAGGCTGAAGTTGCGTCCTTGTGAAGGAAACTAAGAATACCTGCTCAGGTTCTAGACCGATCTCTCTCAAGAACACGTGGTCTCTGATCTACCGATAAAATGCGTCCTTTGTACTTATCCATGATTTCTCTAAAATCTTCCTCGTATCTTGCATAGAGAGCTACATCATGTATGTGAATTTTCGCCAAACGGTAAAAGCTCAATTAGGTTCTCCTCGACTCAGCACAAATAGACATTTATCCCATCTGGTTACTTTAGCAAGCAGCTCCAAAGACTAAGGCAGGGGGCGGCGTTGTAGACGCAATAAAGAAAATCTCGGGGAGGCTAACGACTAGCAACAAACCGCCCAATGCGTTAGCTTGCGCATCAGTGAACAAATTAGCGATTTTTGGTAAACGCCGTCAATCAAGTCTAGTGGCAAGACCAAACTCAATCCAAGGCAACCACCTTTTTTCTGCAATGCGATAGACCATGAAAAAAACTCTGATCCTATTTTCCACTGTCGATGGGCATACGACAAAAATCTGCGAAGAGATACTTAAACACCTTGACCATTCTACTCAGTGCGAACTCAGATCAATAGACGACATTGATCCTGGGAAGCTTGCTGGTTTCGACTGGATCATTATCGGTGCGAGCATTCGTTATGGTAATCACCGAAAATCGGTTATGGACTTCATGAAAACCAACCAGTCTATTCTCCAGCAGAGGGGCAACGCGTTCTTTTCAGTTAACGCGGTAGCTAGAAAGCCAGAGAAAGCATCACCCGAGACCAACCCGTACGTCGTGAAATTTATTGATCGGATTGGTTGGAAACCACATTTAATGGCGGTGTTCGCTGGAAAAATAGATTATCCCCGCTACAACCTATTCGATAAATGGGCTATTCGATTGATCATGACCATTTCTAAGGGTCCGACGGATACCTCTTCCTCTTTCGAATTCACGGACTGGGAAAAAGTCAAAGTGTTCTCCGCAAATATTCTTGCTGAGCAAGGGAAGAACGAAATATAGGCGGGTACAACGCGCTTTTATTTTCGATTTTCTGGTCCATGGGTCTAACGAAAAACCTACTTCAACGAAAAACCACTTTCTTGGAGTTCGTTTGGAGTCGGAAAAGCACTTCCACCTTTGTAGTAACCTTCAGGAAGAATGAAGCCTCGCGTAATAAGAGAGACTGCGCTTCCCTCTTCCGTGAGCCTTTCCGCCAAAGACTGGAATGCATCCCCTAAGGCAGTCCCTCCGAAAATGAAATCGTTGAACGCTCTATGACTAGGCGCACCTTCTCCGGGTTGAGCGGCCAATGCTTCATGATAAAACGTCCGCAGGTCGTCGGCTAAATGACGAATCAGTAAAGGCATATCAAAGCGCCACTCGATCTTGGATGGGGGCAACTGAAGAACATCACCAGTTTCAACTATGTGCAAAACCGCATCCACGACATCTGCGATCTGATCGCTGTCTGCCCCACTGACGCCAAACAATGATCGACCTCTAGCTAGTCGAGTCTCTTGGGACCATGGTCGGAGACGGTTTATCTCATCACGAAGGCGGAAGTCGATTTCTTCTGACTCGGTCACTGGGAAGCTTACTGGGCAAGCCCAAGCTTCCGACTCTTTTTGAAACGGTGCTTCCACCAAGAAATCTTCGATCGTTGGAGAGGTCGCAGTTTCTAACAACCGAAAAGCAGATCGCAAAACCTTCCCTTGAAAAAGTCTATCGTCTGCCGCCCCCAAAGGGCGCCCTAAAGGAAATGGAACCCAAAGTGCCCGGGGAGGAATTACAGCCTCACTCTGTTCACGAATTAGACTAATGGAGGTCGTAGCCACTCCTGCCCTCTCGATATAGTTTGCGAGGGCGCCAACGGCACCCGTACAAACAGGTCAGACAGGTATCAAAAGCGCTACATCGACCTCGTCCGCAGCTAATAGACGACCAACTTCTTCACCGGCTGCTTGCAACGCCGCATGGTTTGGTTGGGCACCCATAAAAGAGTAATGCCATTTTGCCAACCCACCTATCTCACCGGATGAGTGCATTTCTCGCAGCCTGTCTAGCGGGAACCAGATATTTGGATCCTGCTGGAAGCCAGTTCGATCAAAATTTGCACTAACGTGAGAAACAACAACATCACTAAAATCGACATCTCTTGGCAACAGGCGATAGTCGACCGCTCCAAACGTGAAGGGGCTGTCCGTTCGCCGATGAAGCCCCGCAGTAGATATTATTGCCACTCTCGCCTCTTTTAGCGGCTTAGGAGTGATCCAAGGAGCTTTTTCTACTGGCTTCCACTCGCTAATCCTCAGTCGCATATGCTCCTGTTCTGCCTCATGAAGATCAGACAATCTAACCAATTCAAAACTCCAAAATCTTTCCCGGTTGTAATCTCAACCCACTAGCTTATCGTCCACTTTGGGATTAGAGCATAAAGTCAGTGGGAGAGAGTAGCATGCCATTAGTAACACGTGAGGATCGAGACGGAATCGCGATTTTAAGCCTAAATCGACCGGAGGCATTGAACGCACTGAGCCCCACACTCTTCGTAGAGTTGCGACAACACGTCGACGATATTTCAACCGAGCAGGAAACCGTTGGTTGTGTAATTCTTCGAGGCGAGGGTCGTTCGTTTTCCGCTGGCAACGACCTTAAAGCGATCCAGTCCGGTGAGAAGGCACCGTCACCTCACTTTCAGGCCGAGACTTTGGACTGCATCGAAAGATTACCCCAACCGGTAATCGCTTTGGTACAAGGGCATTGCTATACAGGATCACTAGAACTCGCTCTTTCCTGCGACCTACTCATTGCGGGTGACAGCGCGAAGTTTTCTGATACTCATGGTAAGTGGGGCTTATCGCCAACATGGGGCATGACGCAACGACTCCCGCGTCGGGTTGGATTATTACAAGCAAAGGAGCTCATGTTCTCGGGCCGCGTGGTTCAGGGGGAAGAAGCGGTAAAAATCGGTCTTGCGAACGAATGCGTACCAGACTCGTCTTTATTAGATAGTGGTTTAAAGATGGCCAGATCATTTCTTGAGAACTCTTGGTTCACTCTGCGCGCTGACAAGATGCTCATCAATGGAGGACTCGATCATACGTTACACGAGGGACTGGTTTGGGAAAGAGAGAATAGCCCAGGACGAGGACCAGACATGTCCGAACGCATGGCGAATTTTGGCAAAACCTAACAAGCGATACTTTCTGAAGTGCTCAGGCAGTTTCTCGAACTGAATTCTTGCTAAAAAACACTCTCCAAATAGTTGCCCCGAGTATCAGACAATGAGTTAGAACGACCGCGAACCAGAACCCATATAGACCGAACTCCGATAAAAGCGCGAAGCCCAACGGAATTCCGAGGACCCAAAAAGCGGCACATCTTATAAGAAAGACAGCACGGGTGTCCTTCCTTCCAATCAAAATCCCTGTGAGCGCCCCCGCTGGATCATCAACAAGCTTTATCAATATCGCAATTAGCAATAAATTAGAGCCTATCGAGATGACCTCTGAATCGACGCTGTAAAACATCACTATCTCTTCTCTGAAAAGAAACAAACAGCCGGCCGATATCAAGAAAAAGATTAAAGCGAACAATACAGCAGCTCCATGCATAAGATTCATCCGGCTAGATTCCTCCTGGCCAAGCAAGTTACCGGTGCGTATCGTGAGCCCCTGGCCCAGTCCTACAATCAGAAAGTGGCTTAAAACAATGACATTGAATCCGATATTGTGGGCGGCCAAAAAAAACGTTCCTTCGGAAGCGACGAGTAGCGAAATCATGGCGACTGCGCCCATGCTAGATAGCTCCATGAGTCCAAGCGGAGAGCCTACCTTTAATAGATGCACTGCCGTTTTGACTGGGTCACGAACCTTAAACTCAGTTATTTTTATTTCTCTAAATTTGGACTGCAGAACGAGCCCGCAGCTCATTAGGCAGCGAAATATCGTTGCTAAAACGATCGCTACCGCGATGCCGATACCGTCCAACCTAGGAAGCCCAAAAGCTCCAAAAGACAAGCAGTAAGTAGCAATGATCATCACGAGGAGGCTGCTGATTCCCATGATTCCAGGCAGGGTAGTCCTGCCCAAACCATTGGATAAACTTAAAAAAACCGTAGCGAAATTCTGAAAGGGTATCGCAAAGACGAGCACACTGAGGAATTCTGTTACGCGCGTCGCGAGTTTTGGCTCTAGCTCCAGCAATCCGAGGTTGCGTTGCAGAAGAAGCACGAGGGCTATCGATAGAACAGAGAAAATTGAGGCGAGCACTAGGCCCACTCGACCTAAATTTCCAATCGCAAGACTTTCTTGCGCGCCGTCGAGCCGAGCGCTGATCGTAATTATCGCGTTCAATGTACCGATCGAAAATACGTAGGTAGTAATAAAAAGCGTGAAACTCAGTCCGAAGGCGGCCTGATCAAGCGCAGATATCGCCCCTGCGAAAAAGAGACCAACAGTGCCAAAGCCAATATCGGCTGCCCACAAAAGGATTAGGGGAGCGCCTAGCTTAAAAACGAGCTTACCTTCACTGAAAAGATCTGCGATATTCAAAAATAACCCTTCTTCCAGGCCGTCAAGAGATTAGTTTGATTTTGAATCTCTGAATAAAATTTATTGATGCAGATTCCTACGAGATGAAACCAGCCTTACCTGACTTTTCGGTAAGCAAAGGTTATCGCGAGGACGGTTACCGGCAACACCGTGAAATAAAACGAAAGGCCCATCCAAAAAGCTGCCTGTTCAATTACTTTAGCAGTTCGACGACTTGGAGAACTCGTATCAAAATACTTTGCGGTATAGGAATGCCCGTATCCGGAGACCCTGTCTTCCATCCTCGATATCCAATCACGGATATTTTGCAAACGCTCGTCTGACTGGAGCGAAGCCAAGGGCGGAACAGGTATGCTGCTATGACACTGAAGTATCCCGAAAAATAGAAAATCAAAAGAACCAGGAGTTTCGCCATCAAGAAACTGGCCGTCAGAATCCGCTAGTATCCGGTTGATTTCCAAAAACTGGTCTCCGAAATTTTCAGGCGGTTTATAGCCGACCCTGATCCTGCCTATCCTGATCAAACAGCAGAAATAGATCGCCGCAAAACTTCTGAAAAAATTGCGGAAGAACCTGACAAAAAAGTTGGGATGCTCGTCGCTAGATCGGCTAAAGGCTTTGAAGAATCCGAGTATAGAGTCGGGTCGATGAAGAACCCCCACCCAGGCGTCGTAAACCAACCTCAAGTTTTCATCAGTTATAGCCTCATAACCAAGTTCATGGATGATCTTTTCTGAGTCCAATCTCCATTCGCTTCCATTAAGTTTAGCCGCGGGCATCATGATCCCCGAGGAAAAAAACAACTTCGGCGTAGGCAAAGTAGTCAGATCATAAGGAATTTTAGCCTCATGAAGAGCAACCAAAACCGCCTGAACCCAAGGGGAATGATCAAATCCATACAGCCTGACGAAATCCGGCTTTTGTGGTCCATCTTGAAGATCAGACATCCTGAACTATGTCGCCACTGTAAACATGATGAACATACCAGCGTTCAGGATGAGAAAAAAACCAACCAACCAAATCAGTGCGCGTTTATTATGAGGCTCCATCCTTAATAGATGAGATAAGCGATAGTAAATATCGCCGTATACGAAACAGCGTAGTACCAAAATATTGTTTTGTTCGACATTCAATTTTCTCAATTTAGTGTAGAACAATACTAAACCAAGAAACTTTCGATTTTGAGTAACTTTTGAAGAGGACTCCTTACCCTTCGCTGTTGCTATTTTCGCGGAATGAACACAAACCATTTGGGAGTCTTAACCCTTTTGGAGCCGTGCTTTGCTATATCAAATAATCGCCAGCTCAATTTTACTAGGTGCACTAATCTTCGGCACCGCGTTCGTCGCACCGATAGCGATCACAACGCTGGGCGAAACAAACGCGGGAAGCTTCCTTCGGAAATATTGGGTCGTCTATCACCGTCTTGGGTTGTTTGGCTCTCTTTCTATCTTGGTATTAACCCTTGCAGCAACAACCCTTTGGCAAACCCTTGGCACTTCGATCTTCCTCTCAGGTTTGGCAATCTTTTCAGCAATCTGCTTTTTCCTTGGTTTAAAACTAATTCCTGAAATTAATGCCGCACGGGATGCTGATCAGAACGATAAATTCAAAAAGCTCCACCTGCTGGACGTGGTTCTCGTCGGACTCGCGCAGTTAGCACTAATCGGGTCAATAATCATCACAGTGACTTTATAGGCGAAGGATAGCCTACAGAGAATCCGTCCATGGGTAACCAAAAATTAATCTATATCCTAGGTTACGGGGGAGCGCTTCCTCCCTTGTTGCTGTTCTTGGTGAGCCTTTTTTATCCAAATCTATTGTCTGTTACCGTGACGATGTCCAAAGTCTATGGTATCGGTATCCTCAGCTTCCTGGGAGGAATGCAATGGGGTTTTGTCATTAGTCGACCGTTTTCATCTTTCGACAATGGGAGACTCATAATTGGCGTAACTGCCAGTCTTTTTGCCTGTTCTCTTTTCCTGTTACCAATCGTAGTGTTTATCCCGATTCTCGTTCTATGCCTGTCAAGCGTGCTTGTTTTCGAACATGCCATTCATAGAAATACTACTGAACTAGAGTGGTATAAACGAATGAGAACACACCTAACTCTCCTTTTGAGCCTTTCTTTTATCCCCATGTTTCTTCAATCTATCTAAGGCTTCATGAATACACACCAGCGGTGATATCCTCTTCAGACAAAGGGAGACGAGGAGCAAAATCGTGGAAGAAAGAGAGTATTTACCTCCGACAATTGATTGGGTGCGGAAACAGGTAGAAGTCTATGAGGCTACCAATGGCGAAAAGGGCTACACCCTCCTAGACACCGGAATGCCTTGCATAATTGTTACTCATATCGGCAAGAACACTGGAGCTATTCGTAAAATCCCACTAATGCGAGTTAAATCTAACGACAGTTATGTTCTGATTGGTTCGATGGGCGGACAGCCGAAAAACCCAGTATGGGTTTACAACCTGAGGGCCCGAAACGACGTCGAAATCAGAGACAAAGACCAAGTCGCAGAAATGATCGTCAGAGAAGTCACAGACCCAGAGGAGCGAGAGAGGCTCTGGGATCTGAGTGTTGAAACCTATCCACCTTACGCTGATTACCAGGCTAAAACGGAGCGAGCTATCCCGGTCTTTCTTGCTGAACCTAAGCAAGGTCGATGAGTTTACAGCAAGGGGAGTTAGACCTTGAGGAATTGAGAGATCGATTCGCCATAATAACTGGCGCCGGTAATTATGGGATTGGCTGGGGCCTAGCCCTCCATGCAGCAACCGAACTAAATATGCATGTAGTATTGATCGATCTCTATCGAAGCACTATTGAGTCGGCAGCAAAGGAGCTTCAAGCATTGGCACCCTCCCGAAAGATAATCCCAATCGCGTGCGACGTTACAAGTGAAACAGATTTGGAAGACATACTCCGCAAGCTTGACAGAGATAATGTCGAGATATCGATTGGAGCCGTCTTCGCTAATGCGGGAGTTATTTTCAATAACACGATTTTGAACAGTAGCATCGAGGACTGGGAAACAACTCTAAGTGTCAACGTTATGGGCGTAGTGAAGACGGTCAAAACCTTTTTGCCTCGGTTACAGGCGCAAGCAGAGCGCTCGATTTTCTGCAGCACAGCGTCAGTTGGCGGATTAGTGAGGGGTGATGGTGGAGCCGCTTCCTACCAGGCGAGCAAGCACGCGGTGGTTGCATTGTCGGAATCTCTGTCCTTTGAAATCGCAAGAAAATCACCGCAAATACATGTACACGTTCTCTGCCCATGCATTGTTACATCCTCCTTACTTCAATCCAGTCAAAAAAACAAAGCGCTCCAAAAAGATAAAGTTGAAGGAATCGAGGTATCTCCGATTAGGCCAGAAAAGACGGAACTGGGAATGTCTCCAGAGAGGCACGCCGAGCAAGTTTTTGACTTAATATCTGCTGGTAAATTTTATGTCGTTACGGACAATATTCGGCCTTATGTTGATCATGATTTTCCCTTTGATTCAGCCGAGATTATCGCCGAGAGATACAGAAATATGGCCTCACTTGATCTCGATAACGCTGATGCCTTCTCGGAGTCTGGTACTAGCCATCCCTCCTCTATTTTGAAGGGAGCTCTATTCAAGGAAGCCAGACGCAAAGCTAAAGCAACACAAGACTAGAAGGAGGTATTGTTCAAAACATCACGGATTGTCTTAATCTAAGAGCTTAGTGTGAAGACCCCGCTCAAAGCTCCTTTCTAGGAAGTTTTTCCATCGCGCACTTTATAGATCGCCCTCAATCGAATACTGGAGAAACAATTACCGGAGTCCGCGTCAAAAAGATTGATGCTTGAGTCTGCGAACTCGTGGCCTCGCCGGTTGAACAGGTCCAAAACCTCCATCTCTCCCAAAACCTTGCAGCCCTCAGGCAGAGCCTTAAAATTTTGACAATGAGCTTCAACAAGGATCCACGGGTTCATCTGTGCGTTGGAGGCAAATACAAGATTAGACATCCCTATTAGAAAAGCCGGATTGGCGAACTTCTCTGTATAGAAAGGACTGGCCATCTTGGACGGATCTCTTAAATAAGTGGCCATCTGATGTTGTTCCTGCCAAATATCTTCAAATGCTTTGCAACCTTGTTCTTTCAGGCCTCTCATAATTTCAGGAGTAGCTGGCTTTCTTTCGCCTTTCGGATCGCCCAACTTGTCTCCTCTAAGGCTCGGGGGTTCCAGATCCATAGGGGCAATATTGATCACCGCAGATGCGCAGACCTGACCAACAGATTGAGAAATTTCTGCTGAGAATTGGTTCTCAGCCTTTACCGAAGTTTCAACTGTAAAATCAAAATTATCGTAAACAGGGGCTTGAAACTTCGCACTGAACATTCCACTAGACAAGAATTCAAAACCCAATTCCTCCACAACGGGATGAACCAGATAGGCGGCCACAGTAGCACCGGGAACAAGGGCGCCCTTGAAACCAAACTGCTGAGCGATAGCATCTCCGTGGATTTCATTCTCGGAATCAGGAACTTGATTATAAGCTTTCGATTCCCATACTTCGTTCAAGATAATTCTCCTTTGAAATCTTTCCAGGGCCCTCATTGGCGCCGCCAGCCGGAGTCTCAGAAACCAGCGGTTGTTGACGCACTATACGAAGCTGTATTTGCTTTGAGCTCTTAAAAGGTAGGAAAAAGTAATAAAACACACCCGAATTGACAATAACTCTGCGTCAAGAGTGCGAAGTAAGCAGCCGGTTGTATTTCCTTGGCTCAGGAACATTCAAAGAAGCACGCACCTCAGAAATAGGATGTTTTATCAGCTCCTCCCAATTCTCCGCCAACAACCATTTAGCGCGTCTGCTGTCTCGGTAGGCAAAATACACCGCGGAAAAAACACCGAGTCCAAAACGTTTCACTAGAGTGAACGCCCCAACGAAAGCGACCATTCCTATAGCCCCATTTTTAATCTGACCATAAGCAAACGACATCAAACAAAGCTCACCAAGGTCATCTCGCCCGTATTGAGTTACTGCATGCCAAACGTCATGAATATCTCTTTGTCTTCTTGCAAACCTGGATAGATCCTCCCCAAGCGGGTTCCTTACCTTCTTCGTGCTGCTCGCTTCCACTATATCTTCAGCCTTCAGCTTTTCTGCTTGAACAAACTCCAAGTAGTGGGCTCCTAGGCTATCTTCTGGTAAAGATCTTAAATAGTCATGATTTTTTAGTGTATCAATTAGATCTACTTTCTCTGATATAACGCTCTCCCCATGTTCCGTCGCAACAAAACGCTGGAAACCTTGGACCAATGAGGGGCCCGAAAGCGCGTTGATGATCACGAAGAACTCTTTCGTCTGCGAGGGATCAGAAATCAGTCTTTTGAAAGCTTCCCACGCTACTAGCCATTGTTCTCTTGTTCTTCTTTTGTTCATTGATTCTTTGCTTAATGCCGCTAACTAAGCATAACAGTCAATACAAGCCTCCCCAACCCAGAGACTTTCACCAATGAGTTTTTGAAGATTATGCAACCACCTCTAACCCTCACTTCTCTCTACGCTTCGACACCCAACGAAAATGTTTAGCTAATCGTTCATCCAAAAGAAGAGTCTCCAAAGAATTAAATTTTTCGGCGAGCGTTAGCTCATCAAAAATTCGGTGAATTCCTTTATGACATCGTCGACACACATAGACCCCTCGATTCAAATTCTCCCTTGAATACTGCTTCTTATAGCGATTACGTCTGTGCATTTTCTTGGGAACAAGGTGGTGAAATGTGAGTGGAACCGTTCGTGAACAACAAGGACAACGTCCAATTCTCGCTCCACGCTTACGCATTTCCTCGCGAGAATCCTCGCTCATTTCAGCAAGCTCAGTCATTGCCTATCAGCTGTTTTCAAAGAAAGGCAGGACTAAGGGAATTATGACTAAGAAAAGTTGCCAATCGTTCCATCATGTTTGATTACCGCGGTTCGTCCACAAAATTCCATCTCAGTCATATCGTGAAGAACATCCTCGTCATAGCAATTTGACCAAACCCTAGCTCCCTCATTTGTTATCCCAGAGCAATGGGCTATGGCTGGCTTATCTCCGGTATACATCACTGAATAGGACTCCACGTCTACCTTCCCATTATATTCTGGCAGGCACA